>DATNKC010000590.1:0-20620 GCA_035603615.1 Steroidobacteraceae bacterium
CGGTGAACGGGTGTGGGGCGGCGGGGAACAGCTGTCATATTTCGATCTGCGCGGGCGCCGCTTCCCGCTGTGGACATCGGAGCCGGGCAACGGCCGCGACAAGTCCACGCTGCTGACCTTCAAGTCCGACCAGGCGAGCAATAGCGGCGGCGATTACTACAATACCAACTACCCGCAGCCCACATATCTGTCTTCGCGCCGCTACGCGTTGCATGTCGACACGTTGGCCTATTCGGCTTTTGATTTCAGCCATGAAGACTTTCACGAAATCGAGGTCTGGGAGATCCCGGCTAAAATCGAAATGTGGGAGGCTGAGTCCTTCGTCGATTTGGTGAGCGTTTTGTCGCTGCGTTTTGGCCGTCAGCCGCCGCTGCCCGCGTGGGTGATGCGCGGCGCGATCATTGGATTGAAAGACGGCGAACAGAGCTATCAGCGGCTCGAGAACATCATTGACGCGGGAACGGCCGTATCCGGTTTGTGGTGCGAGGACTGGGTGGGCATACGCCAGACCTCGTTCGGCAAGAGGCTGTTCTGGGATTGGAAATGGAACGCCAAGCGCTATCCGAAGCTCGATGAAAAAATCCGCAGTTGGGATTCCCGCGGCATCCGTTTCTTAGGCTATGTGAATCCGTATTTATGTATCGACGGCTCGCAGTACCCTGTCGCCGCGGCGTCCGGCTTTTTGGCGCGGCGCCCCGATCGCGATGAACCCTACCTGGTCGATTTCGGCGAGTTCGAGTGCGGCATCGTCGACTTCACCAACCCGAAAGCCGTCGAGTGGTTTGAGGAGCAGGTGATCGGCCGCAACATGCTGGACTTCGGCTTGTCCGGCTGGATGGCGGATTTCGGCGAATACCTGCCGGCCGACGTGAGGTTGGCGTCGGGCCTCGACGGCATGTTGGCGCACAATGCGTGGCCGACATTGTGGGCGAAGGTCAACGCCGAGGCCGTGAGCCGCCGCGGCAAGACAGGCGAGACCTTATTTTTCATGCGCGCCGGATTCAGCGGCGTGCAGGCGTATTGTCCACTGCTGTGGGCCGGCGATCAGGCGGTGGATTTTAGCCGCCACGACGGATTGCAAACCGTCATTTGCGCCGCTCTGTCATCGGGCCTGCTGGGCAATGCCTATCATCACAGCGACATCGGCGGCTACACCAGCCTGTTCGGCAACGTGCGCAGCGCTGAATTGCTGCAACGCTGGGCCGAGATGGCGGTATTCACCGCAGTCATGCGCACGCATGAGGGCAATCGACCGGCGGAGAATCTGCAGATCGATCAGAACCCCGAGGTGCTGGCGCACTTCGCACGCATGACCAGGCTCTATCGCCACTTGGCGCCGTACTTGAGCCAGTTGAGTCAGGAGGCGGCGACGCGCGGCTTGCCCTTGCAGCGCCCACTTTTTCTGCACTACGAAGCGGATCCCCGCGCCTATGAGAGTCAGACCTCGTATCTCTTTGGGCCGGACCTTTTGGTTGCGCCCGTGATCGCTGCCGGTGCCACGCGCTGGCGCACCTATCTACCCGCCGGGGAGACCTGGGTTCACGTTTGGAGCGAGGCGGAATACGCGGGAGGTCAGGATGTGGAAGTCGCGGCGCCGCTCGGTGAACCGCCGGTCTTCTATCGCCGGCGGAGCGAGCACCGAGCACTTTTCAACGGCCTGAAAACCGCGTAAAGCTTCCGGCATGTCCGCAAATTATCGCCGCCTGTTGCTCGCGCTGTTGATTACGGCGGGGATACTCAACTACGCGGACCGGCAAATCATCGCCGTATTGAAACCCCTGCTGCAGGAACAGCTGCACTGGAGCGACAGCGACTATGGCGATCTGACGGCAGTGTTCCAATTCGCATCGGCGTTCGCGCTGTTGGGAGTGGGCTGGATCGTCGATCGAGTCGGCTGGCGGCGGGCCAATCCGCTCGCCGTCGGGGTCTGGAGTCTCGCCGCGATGCTTCACGCCATCACGCGCACGCTGGGCCAATTTACCCTGGCGCGTATCGCGCTCGGCGCAACGGAGGCATTCGGCACGCCGACCGGAATCAAAACCGTCGCGGTGTTCTTTGCGGCACGCGAGCGTTCCGTAGCATTGGGGCTGATGAATGCCAGCGGCAACGTCGGCGCCATCATTACACCGCTGTTCATACCGGCGCTGGCTTTGTCCTTAGGCTGGCAGGGGGCGTTTCTGATTACCGGCGGTTGCGGCCTGATATGGGTCGCCGCCTGGATGTTATTCGCGCGCGGCAGCGCGCCGACGCTCGCCGCCGATCCGGGACGTCCGGTCTTGAGCGACAGCGGCCAAGCGGTGAGTTGGCGACGGGTGTTGACCGACCGGCGCACCTGGGCCATCGCCGGCGGCAAGGTATTTTCCGATCCTGTATGGTGGTTCCTGTTGTTTTGGGCGCCGGATTTCTTCCACCGCGTTTTCCATCTCGACATGCAGGGCTTCGCGGTCCCCCTCGCGTTGATTTACAGCGCGGCCGCGTTGGGCTCTTTGGCGGGCGGCTTCGTGTCGGGGCGCCTGGTCGCGCGCGGCGTGGCGGTGGCCAAGGCGCGCAAGATCACCATGCTGGTATGCGCGCTGCTGGTCGTGCCGGTGCCCTTGGCGCTCGCCGTGGACAATTACTGGTTTGCGGTGGCCATTTTGGGCTTGACGCTGGCAGCCCACCAAGGCTTCTCCGTGAACTTATTTGCGCTGACCACGGATGTGACCCCGAGCGCCCGAGTCGCCACCACCATCAGCATTGCCGCGTTGTTCGGCAACCTGGCCGGCATGGGCGTGTTGCGGCTGGCCGGCAAGGTCATCGGCAATGGCACCGGCTATGGTCTGTTGTTCGGCATGGCCGCGGTTGCCTATCTACTGGCCCTCACGTGGATCCACTATGTAATGCCGAAAGGCGCGGCGCGCGAGGCGCCCACGGACTAATTTTTTTTTGGGAGTCCTCATGACAGCATCGATTTATGCGGCGCAAGCCGAACAATTTGCCGCCGAAGGGTACGCGGTGTTTCCGGGCGTGCTCAATGGTTCCATGCTGGAGATGCTGCGCGAGCAGTGCAGTGCGTTCATGGCGCGCGAAGATGCGCGCATGGATGCCTTGGGCGTGGACACGATCGGAATTACGCATCGCGGCAAGCGTTATTTCGCCAATCAATGCCAGCGGGCGCAGCCGGCGCTGCGGCACATGCTGTTCAGTCCGGTGATGGCGGAGATCTGCCGCGCCACGCTGGGCGATGATGTGTATTTCTTCTTCGATCAATTCGTGGTGAAGGGACCCGAGGGCGGCATGTCCTTCGGCTGGCACCAAGATTCCGGCTATGTGGTCGGCAATGGCGGTCCGCCCGATCATCTGCCTTACCTGACCTGCTGGTGTCCTCTGGACGATGCCACCGCCGAGAACGGCACGGTGCGCCTGATTCCTTTCTCTGCGAACCCGAAGTCGCGGGACATCTTGCCGCACGAGCGCCAGCCGAAATCCAACGATCTGGTCGCGCAGGCCGACGTCGCGCAGATGCGCACCGTGGAGGCCTCGGCCGGCAGCGTCGTCGCTTTCTCCAGCCGTTTACTGCATTCGACGGGACCCAACTTGAGTTCGCGGCTGCGCCGTGTCTATCTTGCACAGTACACCGCCGAAGCGATGCTGAATCCGGGAACCCGCCACTTGCGCAATAACGCCGTGCCGCTGTTGTGGCATGGCGAACAGGTGACGGTTGCTTAAAGTTCTACAGGCCGATGCAGACGAACTTGGTGTCCATGTACTCGTCGAGTCCTTGACGGCCGCCCTCGCGGCCGAGTCCGGAGTCCTTCACACCGCCGAAAGGCGCCACGGCGACCGACGGCAGTCCGTCGTTCAGCGACACGATGCCCACCTGCAGCGCCTCGGCGAGACGGATGCTGCGCGATAGGTCGCGCGTAAAGGCATAGGCCGCCAATCCGACGCTGACGTCGTTGGCCATGGCGATCGCTGAAGTCTCGCTGTCGAAGCGAACCAACGGGGCAACGGGGCCGAAGATCTCCTCGCTCATGATGTTCATGCCGGGCGCGATGTCGCCGAGAACCGTGGGCTGATAGAAGTAGCGGCCGCGGGCGTGGGGCGCGCCACCGATGCGTACCTTGGCGCCTTTGCTGACCGCGTCCTTCACCAAGCGATCCACTTTGTCGACCGCCTTGGCGTTGATCAGGGGTCCGATCATGACGCCGGGCTCGGTGCCGGCGCCGACGCTGAGCTTTGCCACCGCCTCCGTGAGGCGCGCGGCGAATGCCTCGTAAATGCCCGACTGCACGAAGATGCGGTTGGCGCAAACGCAGGTCTGCCCGGCATTGCGATACTTATTGGCCATGGCCCCTTCGATGGCGCGATCCAAATCCGCATCGTCGAATACCAGCAGGGGCGCATTGCCTCCCAACTCCAGGGCCAATTTTTTGCTGGTGTCCGCGCATTGCCGATAGAGCTGCTTGCCGACGGCGGTGGAACCGGTGAAGGAGAGCACTCGAACCTTCGGGCTTTGACAGAACACGTCGCCGGCCTCGCCGGCGCGCGTCGTGGTCACGACATTGAATACTCCGGGCGGCAATCCGGCTTCGTGTCCGAGTTGCGCCAGCGCCAACGCGCAGAGCGGTGTTTCCGCGGCCGGCTTCGCCACCATCGTGCAGCCGGCGGCGAGCGCCGCCGCCGCTTTGCGCGCGAGCATCGCGATGGGGAAATTCCACGGCGTGATCGCGGCGGCAACCCCCGCTGCCTGGCGAATCGTGAAATAGCGCTTCGCCGCGAAGGCGGTAGGAATGACCTCGCCGTAGGCGCGCTTGGCTTCCTCGGAGAACCAGTCCAAGAAGCTGGCGCCGAAGGCGGTTTCGCCGCGTGCTTCGGCGAGCGGTTTGCCTTGCTCCGCCGTCATGATTTGCGCCAGCGCCTCTTGGTTCGCCATGATCAGCGCGCTCCAGCGCTTCAAGATGGCGGCCCGTTCGTGTGCGGTCTTCCCGGACCAGGGAGCGAAGGCCTGCGAGGCGGCCTCGACCGCCGCTTCGATTTGCGGGCGCGACAAATCCGCCACGCTGGCGAGCGCCTCACCGGTGGCGGGATTGACCACGGCAAATTGGCGCTCCGAGCTCTGCCATTGTCCGCCGATGTACGCGGGGCCAAAGTCTTGCATTCGCATCAGTTGTTCACCCACGGTTTCAGGCGTCCAGAGCCGCGATCACGGCTCGAGCAGTGACGTCGCTTACGCGGACATTGGATTCTTCGGTGACGCCGGCAATGTGCGGCGTGAGGATCAAATTCGGAATACCTTTAAATACCGCGGCAGCCGCGGGAGTCAAGGGTTCGGTTTCAAACACATCGAGCGCGGCTCCGCCCAGATGACCGCCGGACAGTGCCGCAGCGAGCGCCGATTCGTCGACGATACCGCCGCGGGCCGCGTTGATGAGAATCGCGCCCGAGCGCATGCGACGCAGCGCAGCCCCGTCCAGCATGCGGCGAGTTTGCGGGGTCAACGGGGTGTGTAAGCTCACCACATCGCAGCTCGAGAGGATCTCCTCGAAAGACTGTCGCGCTACATTGAGCCACGCTGCGTGATCAGGCGGCAAGAAAGGATCGAATGCGGCGACCGTCATACCCAACGCCGCGGCCTTCGTGGCCGTCAGCCGAGCGATGGCGCCGAAGCCGATCAAACCCAGTCGCGCGCCGGACAATTCGCCTCCGATCAGTTCCATTCGCGGCCATTCGCCGGCCGCCAGGCGACTGGTCGCATACCAGGCGCGGCGGCGCAGCAGGAGCGCCGCGGTAATCACATACTCCGCCACCGACAAGTCATTGGCGCCGCTAGCAGGCCTGACAATAATTTTGTGGGCTGCACAGGCATCGACATCGATGTTGTCCAGACCGACGCCCAGACGCCCGACGACTTTCAATCGTGGCGCGGCATCGAGCAGCGGAGCGCGCACTTGAGTTCGATTGCGGACGATCAGCGCTCGACAATCGGCCAGAGCGGCATACAGGCGATCCTTATCGTCCACCAGCTTGGGATCGTAGAGCACATCACGGCCGCGCAAGATCGCATCGATCGCGGCTTGATCCATGAATTCGCTGATCACGATGTCGCTCATCGGCTTGCTCCGCTCTGCGCTAACTTAACCAGTTGCGCATGCAACTCGGGTGCGACCTTGAGGCCTTGCGTGAGCGCGGCCTCACGGCTAGCCAGGCGCCGATCGCCGGGCAGGCGAACGCCGGGCTCGCTTGCGACGGCAGTCAACACCGTCGTCATGCGGCCCGGGAATTCTGGTCCGGAAAATGCGACGGGGTCGAATGCAATCAATACCTGGCCGACGCTGGGCGCCGCGCCGCTGGCATCGAGAAAGGAGCTGGCCTCCCAACCGAACTGACCACCCGCCAATGCCCCGCACAGAATCTCCACCATCAACGCCAGCGCAGCGCCTTTGGCGCCGCCCGCGGGCAACAGCGCTCCAGCAAGTGCGGCATTCGGGTCCGAGGTGGGCGTGCCGTCCGCGGCGGTCGCCCACCCAGCGGGAATTTCGCGGCCCGCCTTCTGTGCGGCGACGATCTTGGCGCGCGCGACCAACGACAAGGACAGGTCGATCACCAACGGCGCCCGGCCGGCCAACGGCGCGGCAAAGGCGAGTGGATTGGTGCCCAGCATGGCGCGCTTGCCGCCGTAAAAGGCCATCGCCTGCGGCGTATTCGAAGCCACGAGCGCGATGAGGCCGTGATCGGCGAGACGTTCGACGGTTCGTCCCGCCTGCCCCATATGTTGCGAATGAAAAATAGCCGCGCTCGCGATTCCACATTCCGGCGCAGCGCTCAGCAGACAGGCGATTGCCAAATCGAGTGCGGGATAGGCAAGCCCCAGTTTCGCGTCGATGCGAAACACGCCGGGGCGGGTTCGAAGCGCTTCGGGTTGCGCGGCGCCCGCGATCTTGCCCGCGGCCAATTGCGCCGCATAGCCCGGCACGCGCGACAGGCCGTGCCCGGCTTGCCCATCCATCTCCGCGGAGATCAACGCGGCGGCTGTTGCCTTGGCATTGACGTGTGAAGCGCCGCATTTTTCAAGCGCGCGGACCACCAACCCTTCTGCGTCGGCAGGTAGCAAGGTCATCATAGGAAAAATCCGCGAAACTTAGGCGCTGCGGTACAGTTTGGTCATGACGAATTCTTTGTGCCCGAGCGCTTCGGCACAAGTGAAACGGCCGTTCGAGGTGCTGACGATGTGCTCGATGAGCTGGTCGCCGGCCTGATCGATGGTCATTTCGCGCCGCACGATTCCAGAGACGTCCAAATCGATGTGCTCGCTCATCGTGCGCACGGTGCGCGGGTTGCCGCTGACCTTGATCACCGGCATGATCGGGTTGCCGATGACATTGCCCTGGCCGGTCGGGAAAATATGCACCACATAGCCCGCGGCGGCCTGCAGCGTGCAGCATTCCGCAGCCGCGGATGAGGTGTCCATGAAGTACAGTCCCGCGCCGCGTTGCGGCATCTCGGCAGGCCCCAGCACGTCGATGTACTTGACCTTCTTGCCGATCTTCTCCAAGTTGCCGAGCGCTTTCTCTTCGATGGTGGTGAGGCCGCCCGCAATATTGCCCTTGGTCGGTTGGCTGTCGGATAGATCGGAGGTCTTATGGGCTTCGATCACGTCTTGTTGATAGGCCGACCAGGTCTTCATGAATTTCGCGCTGATTTCGGGCGAGACGGCACGCGCCGCCGCCAAGTGCTCGGCACCGGTGAGTTCGGAAGTCTCGCCAAAACAGCCGTACAGACCGAGCGGCACCAATTTGTCGTACATGCTGCCGACGGTGGGGCAGGAGGCAAGCCCGGTCGTGGTATCGCTCTCGCCGCATTTCGCCGCCACCCACACCTCGGTGAGCGGACACTCTTGGCGCACTTGCGCGGTCGCGAGGTGCACGAATTCTTTGGCCTTGCGCGAGGCGGCCGCCACCGTTGCAATGTCGCCATTGCCTTCGATCCAAAATCCAGCCACGGGCTTGCCGGTCTTCGCGATGCCATCCACGACCGTTTTCGTCCAATGCGGTTCGATGCCGATCACGATGCAGGCGGCCACGTTCGGGTTCGCGCCGGTGCCGATCATGGTGCGAAAGTGGAGTTCCAGATCCTCACCGAATTGCAGGCGCCCGTAGGCATGCGGCAATGCAATGGTGCCCTGGATATGGGCCGCCACCGCTTCGCAGGCGGCGTTCGAGATATCGTCCAAAGGAAGGATGGCGACGTAGTTGCGGACGCCGACGCGGCCGTTTTCACGGCGATAGCCCCAGACGGTGCGATTTGAGAGATTCATTTAAGATTACCAGCGCTTGGTTTTCAGGTTGTGAGTATGCACGTGGTCGCCTTTGCGGATCGCGGCGACCACCTTGCCGATGTCTTCCCCATACTTGATCACGGTATCGCCGACGGCAAGATCCTTGAGCGCGACTTTATGGCCGATGGGGACGTCTTGATTGCTGCGGGCATGAATTTCGCTGTTATCTTCAGTGATGACGCATAGCATGTCAGTGCCGGCGGTGAGGTTTTCGACCACTACTACGCCGACGTTGTCGCGGCGGTCGTGAATCAAAAGCTGGGGTATGTTTGCCATAGGAATCCAAATAAATTTTCGCAGGTCTTATATTAGATATAAGATTACAGACTGATATGAATAATTCAAGTGTTACCGCAAAAAAAGCCCCCGTTGGACCCACCGCCGCACTGCGCAGCGCCCGTTGGTTTGACAGCGACAATATCCGCGGTTTTGCGCATCGCCAGCGCACCCAACAGATGGGGCTGCGCCGCGAGGAATTCCTCGGCCGGCCGGTGATTGGCATCATCAATACGTGGAGCGAAATGAGTCCCTGCCACGTCCATCTGCGTGACCGCGCGGCGGCTGTGAAACGGGGAATTCTGCTCGGCGGCGGCTATCCGGTTGAATTGCCGGCAATGTCGGTGGGCGAGGTGATGGTCAAGCCGACCACCATGCTGTACCGCAATTTCCTGGCTATGGAAACCGAGGAGCTGCTGCGCTCGCACCCCATCGACGGCGTGGTGCTTCTCGGGGGCTGCGACAAGTCGGTGCCGGGACTGCTGATGGGCGCGATCAGCATGGGACTACCGACGATTTTTTGTCCCGCCGGCCCGATGTCCAACGGTCAGTGGCGCGGCGTCAAAGCCGGCGCGGGCACGCACACGAAGAAATATTGGGATGAGTATCGCCTCGGCAAGATCACGGCGGACGATTTGGTCGAACTCGAATCCAGCATGACCCGGTCCATCGGCACCTGCAATACCATGGGTACTGCCTCGACCATGACCTCCATCATCGACGCGATGGGATTGACGCTCACGGGCGCCTCGTCGATCCCCGCGGCCGATTCCGCGCATGTCCGGATGGCGTCCGCGTGCGGCGCGCGTATCGTGGAAATGGTTGGCGAGGATCTGCGCATCTCAAAGATCGTGACGGCGGATGCTTTTCGTAACGGCATCGTGACCTACATGGCGCTCGGTGGATCGACCAACGCAGCGGTGCATTTGATCGCCATGGCGGGCCGCGCGGGCGTGGCGCTGGGATTGGACGACTTGGGCGAGGTGGCGCGCAGGATTCCGGTGTGCGCAAATCTGTTCCCCGTCGGCGATCGCTTGATGGAGGATTTCTTTTTTGCCGGCGGTCTGCGCGCGCTGCTCGCGAAACTCGCGTCGCACCTGGCGCTCGGGTGCGCGACCGTGGAAGGGCGCACGCTCGGCGAAGCGGTGATGGGGGCCGAATGCTACGACGATGATGCGATTCGTGGTTTGGACAATCCCGTGATCCCGTTGTCGCGCGGTTCCACATTGGCGGTGCTGCGCGGCAATTTGTGTCCCGACGGCGCGGTGCTCAAGTCGATTGCGGCGGATGCGCGTCTGCTCAGGCATGAGGGGCCGGCATTGGTGTTCGACGATCATGCCGACATGTCGGCGCGTATCGACGATCCGGCATTGCCGGTGGATGCAAACAGCGTACTGATCCTGCGCAATGCGGGTCCCGTCGGCGGGCCGGGTATGCCGGAATGGGGCAATCTGCCCATTCCGAAAAAAATGCTGGCGCAGGGCGTACGCGACATGGTGCGCATCTCGGATGCGCGCATGAGCGGTACGCACTTTGGCTGCTGCATCGTTCACGCGGCGCCCGAATCCTTCATCGGCGGACCCCTGGCATTGATCAAAACCGGCGACCGCGTGCGCTTGGATGTGCCCGCGGGCAGGCTCGATATGCTGGTGGACGAGGCTGAACTGCAGCAACGCCGCGCTGCGTGGCGTGCGCCGGTTTCGCCGTATCGACGATCTTACACGGCGCTTTACCAAGCGCATGTCGGCCAAGCCCATACTGGCTGCGACTTCGATTTTCTCAGCGGCACGGCGCCGACGCCCGAGCCGCCCATCTATTGACGGAGAGGCCGATGATTCCCAATCGTTTCAAAGCAAGTCTTATCCTGCCCCCCGCGCAACCGCTGTTGGGCACCTGGTTCATGTCGGCCGCGCCCGCCGTGGCCGAAGCGTTGGGACATTGCGGCTTCGATTTTCTGGTCATCGACATGGAGCACAGCCCCATCGATATCGCGGAGACCGTCGCTCTATTGCGCACCGTTGCCGGCACGCCCGCCGAGTCGTTGGTGCGCCTCGCATGGAACGATCAAGTGCGCGTGAAGCAAGTGCTGGATGCGGGCGCACGCAATGTGTTGTTCCCGTTCGTGCAAAACGCGGCGGAGGCACGTGCCGCGGTGAGTTACACGCGCTACCCGCCGGAGGGCGTGCGCGGCGTGGCCGCGGTACATCGGGGTTCCGCATTTGGGCAGACCAAGGATTACTTGAAGAACGCCAGCAGCGGCATCGCCGTGATCATCCAACTCGAGACACCGGAGGCCATCGAACGTCTGCCGGAAATCGCGGCGGTGCCCGGGGTGGATTCCCTGTTTGTCGGTCCTGGCGATCTGTCGGCTGCGATGGGACGAATCGGCGAAGTGGCGCACGCGGATGTGCAAGCGCTGATTGCCAAGGCGGCTGCCGGGGCGCGCGCCGCCGGCAAACCCATCGGCATCGTCGGCCCCAACCCCGACATGGTGTCGCGATTCCTCGAGTACGGTTACACGTGGGTGGCCGTGGCCTCGGATCTGGGTATGCTGACGGGCCGAGCCGCCGATTGGATCGGAACCCTGCGAAAGCGTGCCTCGATCCCGCCGGTCACGGCCGCTTACTGAGTTCGACCGTGCCTCGCTTGAGTTTGTGCTTCGAAAACTGGCGCACTGAAATAGCGCCCCACATCGGCGGCAGCATTCTTTCATTGACGCATGCGCGTCGCACCGTGTTGCGTCCAACGCCGGAGGAAGCGGTCGAGGCGGGCGCCGTGCGCCGCACGGCTTGCTTCCCGCTGGTTCCCTATGCCAATCGCATCGCTGAGGGCCGATTTCTTTGGGATGGCCGCGCGCATCGTCTGGCCGAAAACTTTCCCGCGAGCCCGCATCCACTGCATGGCGTCGGCTGGCGGCGCCCGTGGCGCGTCGTTGCCGTCGACGAGCGCTCTTGCGTGCTGCGCCTCGAGCATCGACTGCAGGCCGGCGAACAACAAGATTGGCCGTTTGCGTTCGACGCCGAGCAGAAAATCGCCTTAAGTTCAGGCGGCTTGCGGGTGGACTTGTCCGTGACCAACGCCGAGCAGTGTGCGGCACCGTTGGGGCTGGGATTGCATCCTCTGTTTCCGCGTCGCGGCAGTGAGCGGCTGATCTTCAACGCAGCGGGCGCGTGGCGCAACGGCTCCGACATGCTGCCATCGTCGCAGGTGAGAGGCGGTCTGTGGGAACACGCCGCGGGTCAATCCATCGACGCGCAAGTGTTGGACAACGATTTCTTCGGCTGGAATGGAACGGCGCGGATCGAGGCCGACTGTTTGAGTCCTATCACAATCAATGCGAGTCCCATTTTTTCCTCGCTGCGCGTATTTACGCCCGCGGATAAGGATTTTTTTGCGGTTGAACCGGTGAGTCATTCCACGGATGCCATCAATCGCGGCGGCGCAACCGAGCTATTGCGCGTGCAACCTGGTGCGCGTCTGTCGGGCAGCATGACCATCAATGTGGACGCATCGTGAGCGGCAAGCTCGAATTGATTCTCGATGCCGGCTGCCAGTTGGGGGAATCTCCGGTTTGGTGTCCGGAACGCCAGTTGCTGCTATTCGTCGATATTAGCGGCAGGCGTCTGCTGAAATTCAATCCCGACTCCAGAGCGCTCGAATCCTGTGCGATCGAAGAGGACATCGGATGTGTCGCGCCGAGCAAGGGCGGCGGATTCGTGGCCGGCTTGCGCTCGGGAATTTGGCTCCTGGACGAGAAGGGCGAAAAGCGGCGCATGCTCGCGGCCAACCCAGAGGATTCCCAGGTGAGCCGCTTCAACGATGGCAGGGTCGATGGCGCCGGAAGATTCCTGGCGGGCACCCTCGATGAGCGAAAGGCAAGTCGTGCCGCGCTGTATCGCTACGATCGGCGCGGTCTCATCCGCTTGACGGACGGGTTGATCACGTCGAACGGCTTGGCGTTCTCGCCTGATGGGCGCACGCTTTATCATTCCGATACGCCGCGATTCACCGTCTATCGATACGATTACGATGCGTCCTCGGGCACCGCCGAAAATCGGCGCGTGTTTGTCGAGCTCAAGCCCACTGCAAGCGATCGCGGACGGCCCGACGGCGCCGCGGTCGACGCGCAGGGGTGCTACTGGACGGCGTTGTACGAGGGCGGCCACGTGCAGCGCTATGATCCAGAAGGGCGCCTGATGTCCGAGCACACGGTGCCAGTGCGAAACCCGACCATGCCGGCATTCGGCGGCCTAGGTTTAAAAACTCTGTTCGTCACCACCGCTCGCGATGCCACAGGCTCGGGCGGCGGTTTGTACGCGGCTGAAGTCGATGTTCCTGGACTGGCGACTTTTGTATTCGACCCCACAGTGTAACGATCGCAATGAACACACCCTACGATTCGGTGAAGTATCGCTCGCTTGAAAATCGCTCCGTGCTCATCACGGGCGGTGCCTCCGGTATCGGCGCGTCGCTGGTCGAGGCCTTCGTTGCCCAAGGATCACGCGTGAGTTTTTTGGACGTGGACGTCCCAGCGGCCACGGCGTTGAGCAATCGCACCGGAGCGACATTCATACACTGCGATCTGCTGGACATCGCCGCATTGCGCGCGGCGATTCGCGTGGTCGAAGCCGCGCAACAGGGCATTGCAGTGTTGGTCAACAATGCCGGCAAGGATGATCGGCAGGAGTTCAAATCGATCGAACCGGAGGCGTGGCGGCGGCTGCTGGCGCTGAATCTCGATCATCAATTTTTCGCCAGCCAGGCGGTTTCGGCGGGCATGGCGGCGCAGGCCGGCGGGTCGATCATCATGATGGGGTCAGTGTCTTGGATGCGTGGCAGGCCCGGGATGGCCGGCTATACCACGGCAAAGTCCGCCATCAACGGCTTAACCCGCACGCTGGCGCGCGAACTCGGCCCCTCGGGAGTTCGTGTGAACTGCATCGTGCCGGGCGCGATTTTGACCGAGCGGCAACGCAAATTGTGGCTGACGCCTGAGCTCGACGCGCAGTTCCTGGAGTTGCAGTCTCTGAAATTTCGCCTAACGGCGCAGCACGTCGCCAAGTTGGCGTTGTTCTTAGGTTCTGATGAAAGTGCCGGATGCACCGGCGCGAACTTTATGGTGGATGCCGGCCTGACGCAGAACTGAATTCAGGTCAGACTGACCGCGTACACCAGGTCCTGCGACTTGACCCGGCTCAGGCGCCACTCGACTTTGCGCCCCTGCAGCGACAGAGCGACTCTATCGATCACGAGAATCGGCGCGCCAATGTCGATCTGCAGCCGACGATGATCCTCCGCGGTCGCGAGCTCGGCATGGACTTCCTCTTGAGCGCTCACGATGTTGATGCCGAAGTCGGTCTGATACAGGGAATAAAGCGTATTGGGGAGCGAGCCTCTTTTTTCGATGCCGGGAAAAAATTTGACCGGCAACACGATGATTTCGTAAATCGCGGGACTGGCATCGATGAGCCGTGTTCGCGAGATTTCGACGACGCGCTCCGTGCGATCGAGATCGAGCTTGCTGCGCTCGATAGTGCGGGCCGATCTCAGCTTCACCGACTCGGCGACCCGCTCCGGGGTCAGGCGTTTGCCGCCCGGGCGAGATAAGCGAAAAAATCGAAACAGCGAGCGCTCTTGGGTGTTTTCGGCAATATAGGTGCCCTTTCCCTGGCGCCGCTCCAGCAATTTCTCAGCGGTGAGCGCATCGAGTACCTTGCGCACCGTGCCTTGACTGACCCCCAATTCCTTGGCCAGATTGAGCTCGCTGGGCAAGGATTCCCCAGGCCGCCAAGTGCCCTTTGCGACCTTGCTGACGACGATGTCATAGACCTGCCGGTAGAGCGGGCGATAGCCGGGGGTTTCTGTCACAAGCGATGACCTCCTTGTAGCGACTAGCCAACCGCTATTCGTAGATTATTGTAACTGAGTTATAAGGCTAGGGGTAAATCACAGTCGCACCTCGCGCACTCAGGGCCGCCCTGAGGGCTTTTCGCAGGCGATTCCCTATATCGACAACCGCGTGCGGCCTCTCCAAATGGACTTTATTGTCGACTACCACACGGTGGGCCGAACCGACAGCCTGTTTTAATGGAAGAGCGGCGCGATTCGTTCGCACCGGCCCGTGATTCTGACGGGTCTTGCGTTTGGTCGAACGCCGCTTTTGGTCACGGAATGAGATGAAAAAACGATTGTCAGTTGTTCTAACGGTGCAGGCCGCGTTCGGCGCGGTCCTGGCCGTACTCCTTGTCGTCGGCATCGTCGCTTACCGCAGCGTTCTCGCCTCCTTTGACAGCGCTCAATGGGCCCAACATACGGAAGAAGTTCTCGAACATCTTGCGAACCTGCGCTTGCGGACAGAAAACATTGAGAATGGATACCGCGATTTCTTTTTGAGCGGCACTGATGCATTTCTTCAGCGCTCGCGCGCCAATGCGTCGTTGGCAGACAACGAACAAAAAGCCCTGCGAGCGCTGACGGCGGACAACCCAGCCCAGCAACGCCGCCTGAATATTGTCGCGGACTTGCTGCAACGTATGGTGCAGCGTGATGAGAGCATCGAAGGACTGCAGAGGACGCCGGCCACAGAGGATAAGGCGGCCCTGGTCCGCGGCGGCCAGGACGATTCGCTTCTGGACGGGTTTCGCGTCGCGGCTCGTGACATGGAAGCGGAAGAGCAACAGTTGCTGCGCGAACGCAAGTCGGCGGCCGCAAACCGCTATCGTGAGGCGCAAGTCGCCTTGATCGTGGGAAGCAGCCTGGCATTATTGCTCGCCGTCGTCTCGGGTTGGCAGGTGGCACGGGATCGAAGCCAACGAAAGGGAGCGGAAGACAGGCTCAAGAGCCTGAATCGCCTGTATGCAATGGTCACCGGCATCAGCACCTCGATGGTGCGAGTGCGTGATCGCGCGGACCTCTTCAACCGCGCTTGCCAAACTGCGGTCGAGCACGGCGAATTCGAAATGGCGTGGATAGCCATGATAGATGCCCACGAGAACAGGATAGTTCCGGTGGCCTGGGCGGGCCACGACGAGTCTTCCATGTCCGCCATCAAGGCCCATTTTGCCTCGAGCGAGGGTACGCTGGACGGAAACACGTTGGCCGCGAAAGCGATCAGAGAGAAAGCGGCGGTTGTCGCCAACGACGTGCAGCACGACCAAAGTCTCATATTCGGCAAAATGCACGCCCAATCGGGTATTCGCTCGTTGGCCGTATTTCCGCTGATTGTCGCGGACAATCCAATCGGCGTGTTGACGCTGTACACGAGCAGACCGGAATTCTTTGACGCGGCGGGCTTGCAGTTGTTGACCGAACTGGCCGGCAATGTCGCGTTCGCGGTCGATCATCTTGAAAGACAGGAGCGGCTCGATCGCCTGGTCAATTACGATACGCTCACAGGACTCGCGAACCGACGCTCGTTTCTCGAGCGCGTCGCGCAGTACATGCTGAGTGCCGCCGACGCCGGTCACAAGATGGCCGTGTTTTTGATCGACTTGGAGCGCTTCAAGAAACTCAACGACAGCCTGGGTCGGTCAGCCGGCGACGCGCTTCTGAAGCAAGTTGGCGAGTGGTTGGCGCAAAACGCCGAAAACGCCAATCTCGTCGCGCGCCTCGACGCAGATCATTTTGCCGTTGTGCTGCCCAAAGTCACGTACGAGTCGAACGTCGCGCGGGTGCTGGAGAAAACGATCGCGGCTTTTATGAAGCATGAGTTCAGCTTGAATAATGCGGTGTACCGCACGGCGGCTAAAATTGGCGTCGCCATGTTCCCGGACGATGGCACCCAAGCCGATACGTTGTTCAACAACGCCGAGGCGGCGCTGAAGAAAGCCAAGGCGAGCCGGGATCGATACCTGTTTTACGCGCAGAAAATGACTGAAACCGTGGCTCTGAGTCTAGGCATCGAAAATCGTCTGCGAAGAGCGCTGGAAAGAGAAGAATTCGTGCTTCACTACCAACCCAAGGTAAGCATCGTAAGCGGCCAGTTGACCGGGGCCGAGGCATTGATCCGATGGAATGACCCCGTGTCCGGCCTGACTCTGCCCGGTCGCTTTATTCCGATCCTGGAAGAAACCGGACTAATTCATGAGGTCGGGCGCTGGGCGCTGGGCAAAGCGATCGAAGACTACCAGCGTTGGCGCAAAGACGGGCTGCCGGCCGTGCGCATTGCGGTGAATGTGTCGCCGCTGCAAATGCGCAATCCAAATTTCGTTGCCGATATCCAGCGATCCATCAGCGTGGGCGCGGATGCGGCAGCGGGACTCCAGTTGGAGATCACGGAGAGCGTGATTATGCAGGACGTCAATCACAGCATCGGCAGCCTGCTCGCGATTCGCGCATTGGGCGTCACGATTGCCATTGACGACTTCGGCACCGGCTTCTCATCACTCAATTACCTGGCAAAACTGCCCGTGGACACCCTCAAGATCGATCGCTCTTTCGTGGAGGAGATGGTTTCGGCAACAGGCGGACTGACACTGGTCTCCGTCATCATCAATCTGGCGCGCGCGTTGAGGCTCAATACAGTTGCGGAAGGTGTCGAGACAGATGAGCAGCTGCGTCAGCTCCGATTTCTGGGCTGCGACGAAATGCAAGGTTATCTCTTTGGCAGGCCCGTGCCGGTGGAGAGCTTTGAGCAGAAGTACATGTCGGTGTCCCAAAGCGCCTAGTGGAAGGATGGATGCGATGCCGGTCCATCACTACAGGCGGTGGGGATCACTTTTCGGGCGCCCTTGTAGAGGCCTGCCGCCGCTGCAGCGATTCGCGAATCTTCGTCACGTCAGCGGACGAGGCGGGCGAAGCGCTGTTGCCCCAACTGGTGCGAATAAAATTCACGACATCGGCCACGTCCTTATCGGAGAGCCGCCAGGCAAAGCGCGGCATGTTGAACTGCGCAGGCGTGCCTGCCGTGCGCGGGGTCTGCGACCCGTCCAGCACGATGGAGATGAGCGAGCGGGGGTTCGCTGCCTGTACGACCGGGTTGCCGGCCAGGCGCGGGAATACCTGTTCGTATCCAATGCCGTCCGGACGGTGGCACGCGGCACAGTTGTTGAGATAAATCATGGCCCCCGGTTTGCTCGCATCGCCGTTCTTGAGGAGGGTGTGTTCAAGCGTGTCATAGGTGAAGCGTGCCGCGGCTTCTTCGCCTGGGCTTCTCAGAGACTTGAGGTACTTCGCCGTCGCGAGCGCGTCCGCAGGGGTCATGTATTGGGTGCTGTGGATGATCACATCGCTCATTGACCCGAAGGCGATGCCTTGCGCGTTCGCGCCTGTCTGAAGAAACTGCGCCAACTCGTCCTCGCTCCAAGCACCGAGAGTTCCGGGGCCGCCGTTGCGCAGACTGGGCGCGAAGTAATTCTCGATAACGGCTCCCGATAGATAGGCCGCTCCCCCGGCGGGCGTCGTCGCTTTCACCTGCATCGCGATCGCGCGGGGCGTGTGACATTCCCCGCAGTGCCCCAACCCCTCGACAAAATAGGCGCCTTGCGCCAGTTGCGAGTCCATCCCGGGCGAGGGCGCAAACGGCTTAGGATTAGGCGCGAAAAACCAGCGCCAGTACGTCAGCGGCCAACGCATCGACAAAGGAAACACGATGTCGTTCTGCCGATTCGCCACCGCCGCCGGGGCGACCCCGTACTTGAAGTACGTATACAGTGCGGCAACATCCTCCGGACGCGAGTTGTAGTAAGAGGTGAACGGCATGGCCGGATATAGACTGTGGCCCTCCGCAACACCGAAGCGCAGGGCGCGGTCGAAATCATCCAGCGACATGCGCCCAATACCGTTCTTCGAATCGGGTGTGATGTTGCTCGTATAGATCGCGCCGATCGGGATCCCCATGCGCAAGCCGCCTGCGTAGGCAGGCTTGCCGGGAATACTATGGCATGCCGCGCAATCGCCGAGCCTGGCAAGATAAGCGCCCCGAGCGATGAGATCGGGAGTCGCAGCCGGTGCGACGAGATTCTTCTCGCCCGCGCGGCTATCGGATATGTGGGCGACGCCCATCGCAAGCAGCAGCCCCGCCAGGCCAATCGCAACCACCGTCAGAACGGCCTTCCATTTCATGCCTGTACCAAGGGACCCGGCGACTTAAGATAAGTGTCGCGCAGCTTGGCGGCCGAAAAATAGGCGAGCCCCGCCAGAAGACCGGTGGGGTTGTAGCCGATATTCTGTGGGAAGGCTGAGGCGCCGTACACGAACAGATTGGAGACGTCCCAGCTCTGGGAATAGCGGTTGATCACGCTGTTGGACGGATTCGATCCCATGATCGCGCCGCCGGTCGTATGGGTACTTTGATAGATGCGCACGTCGTAGGGATTGCCTGGGCGCATGAGAATCGTCGCCTGCTTCTCCGGCTTCATAGCACGCACGACTTCCTCCATTTTGGCGGCGCTGTAGGCAGCCATCTTGTATTCGTTGTCATGCCAGTCGAAAGTCATGCGCAACAGCGGCAGGCCATGAGAATCCGTGTAAGTCGGATCGAGCGACAGATACCGATCCCGATACGACATCACACTTCCCTGCGTCGCAACTGGCGCCGAATGTCGGTAGTGCTTGCGTATCGCGGCCTTCCAACCGCCGCCCCAGGCGGGAGTTCCAGGCGGAACCATCATCTGATCGATGGGCCGTCCACCGGTCGCGCCGGCATAGATGAGCGATCCGCCGATGAACCCCGCTTGGGCATGATCGAAATGATCCGAATTGAACTCATCGATGGCTCGCATACCTGCCGCGCCCGCTCCGATGAATGGGTTGATCTCGACATCCTCACTGAAGTAGGCGGCGGTCTCCGCACACATCTGGTAGGCGTAGTTCTTGCCCACGACGCCTTTCCCTGCGGCCGCATCGTAGGGGATACCGATCTTCGAGAGCAGCAGCAGACGCACGTTATGCATTTGGAACGCAGAAAGAACGACCAGCGAGGCTGGCTGTTCAACTTCACGTCCGCTTTCATCGATGTAGAGAACACCCCTTGCGATCTTGCCCGTGTTATCGAGCAAGATTTTGGTGACGTAGGAGTTCGTGCGGACTTCCAGATTGGAGCGGCCTTCCAGGATCGGCAGAATCGTTGTCTGCGGCGATGCCTTGGAGTAGAGGAAGCAGCCAAAGCGCTCGCAGAAACCGCAGAGGTTGCACGGCCCCAGCCGCACACCGTAAGGATTCGTGTAGGCAATGGAGCTGTTCGCCGCCGGAACGGGAAAGGATTTGTATCCCAGTTCCGCCGCTGCTTTTTCGAAAAGCTGCGCTGCATAGATAGCCGGTAGCGGCGGCGTCGGATAGTCGTCGCTGCGAGGTCCCTCGAACGGATTCCCGCCAGGCTTGATTTGCCCCCGTAGGTTGGCGGCGGTACCGGACACGCCGCAGACTTTCTCAAAGTGATCGAAGTGCGGCTCCAATTCGGCAAACGTAACCGGATAGTCCTGGATGGTCATATCCGGTGGAATAAACTTCTTTCCGTAGCGGGCTTCGATATGGCTGCGCAGATTCAGGTCCTCAGGCGATGCACGCCAGAGCTGCCCATTCCAATGCACGCCGGCGCCGCCCACGCCATTGCCGAGGACGAAGGAACCGTACTTCCGATAAGGGGCGGCGACGTCCTTCGTGTTGTGGCGGACCGTCACGGTCTCGTTGGCCAGGGGTTGCCAAAGATCACCTCGGACGCCGTACTTGAGTTCGTCCGCGATCCTCGGAAACTCAAAATCGGGGGACGTGTCGCGGGCGGGACCGCGCTCGAGCGCGACGACGGACAGGCCGGCATCGGTGAGAGTCTTCGCGAGAATCGCTCCCGTCCATCCATAGCCGATGATTACCGCATCCACGTTCTTTTTGCGCTCAGCCATCAGTTGCACCACTGATTGAGACCGCTCCGTAGGGATAGCGGCGGCCTGCCTGATCGATCCAGTCGGTAAAATCGGCCCGGGCACCGGGAAAGCCGATCCATTTCCACGCGACCAATCCGCGATTACCGCCGTAGAGCGGGTCCGAGAAATAACCTTCTTTGGTATTCGTCAGAAGCTGCGCGAAGAAGAC
>DATNKC010000591.1:0-8114 GCA_035603615.1 Steroidobacteraceae bacterium
GGCTACCTGCCGGGCGGCGCGTCCGGCGGTATTCTGCCCGCCTCCCTGGGCGACATTCCGCTGGATTTCGACACCTTGCAGCCCTACGGCTGCTTCATAGGTTCCGCTGCGGTGATCGTATTGTCATCGCAAGATACCGCCAAGGCGGCCGCGCGCAACATGATGCGTTTTTTTGAACATGAGTCCTGCGGTCAATGCACACCCTGCCGCGTCGGCACCGCCAAGACCAATGCGCTCATTGCCGGTGATGACTGGGACAAGCCGCTGCTGGCTGAATTGTCCCAGGTCATGCGCGACGCATCGATTTGCGGGTTGGGGCAGGCGGCACCGAATCCGGTCGACACGGTCATCAAGTACTTTCCGAACGAGTTGACGTAAAGGTAAAGAGCATGAGCGCCACCACCCCTGACATGCGCCGGCAGACCGAGGCCCCCACCGTGACCTTCCTGTTGGACGGCCGCGAAATGACGGCGTTGCCCGGCGAAACTTTGATCGAGATCGCCGATCGCGAGGGCATCGAAATTCCTCGGCTTTGCTACAAGGAAGGAATGGAAGCGGTCGGCAATTGCCGCTCCTGCATGGTTGAAATCAAAGGCGAGCGGGTGCTCGCGGCTTCCTGTTGCCGTGCGCCCACGGCCGGTATGCAAGTGACCACCAACAACGAACGCGTGCGCAAGGCGCAGCAGATGGTCATTGAGCTGCTGCAGTCCGACATGCCGGAGAGGGAATACACGCGCCACAACGAGGTCGACGAGTGGGCGGCCAAACTGCAGGTCGGCAAGCCGCGTTTCGCGCCGCGCCCCGCGGTGCAAGCGGACCTGTCGCACGCGGCGATGGCGGTCAACCTCGATGCCTGCATCCAGTGTACGCGCTGCGTGCGCGCCTGCCGTGATGAACAGATGAACGATGTGATTGGTCTGGCCTCGCGCGGCCAGCACGCCAAGATCGTTTTCGACATGGACGATCCCATGGGCGCCTCCACCTGCGTGGGATGCGGCGAGTGTGTACAGGCCTGTCCCACGGGTGCGTTGATGCCGGCGCGCGAGGTCGCGCTGACCGTGCCGGACAAATCGGTCAAATCGCTGTGCCCCTATTGCGGCGTGGGTTGCCAGCTGACCTATCACGTCAAGAACGACAGCATTCTTTACGTTGAGGGACGCGACGGTCCCGCCAATCACTCGCGGCTTTGCGTCAAAGGACGCTATGGATTCGATTATTCGCGTCACCCGCAGCGCCTCACGGTGCCGCTGATTCGCCGCGCCGATGCGCCCAAATCGGGCAAGTTCGTGATGGATCCGGACAATGTCATGCAAGTATTTCGCGAGGCGAGTTGGGAAGAGGCCATCGCCTTGGGCGGCGGTAGACTGCGCCAGTTGCGCGATACCTACGGTCCGAAATCACTCGCCGGCTTCGGCTCGGCCAAGGGCAGCAACGAAGAGGCGTACTTGTTTCAGAAGCTGGTGCGCTTGGGCTTCGGCAGCAACAACGTCGATCACTGCACGCGGCTTTGCCACGCTTCGAGTGTCGCGGCGCTTCTCGAAGGCATCGGCTCCGGTGCCGTGAGCAATCCGGTCATGGATGTCACGCAGGCCGCGGTGGTCATCGTAATCGGCGCCAACCCAACCGTGAATCATCCGGTGGCGGCGACCTTCATCAAGAATGCCATGCGCACCGGCACCAAGCTGATCGTCATGGATCCGCGCCGCAGCGACTTGGCGCGCACCGCGTATCGCTTCTTGCAATTCAAGCCCGACACCGACGTGGCCCTGCTCAACGCCATGATGCATGTCATCATCGAGGAGAATTTGGTGGACGCCAAATTCATCGCGGACCGCACGCTGGGGTACGCGGAATTGGCGAAGAACGTGCAAGGCTACAGTCCGGACCTGATGGCGCCGATTTGCGGCGTTCCCGCGGATACCATTCGCGAAGTCGCGCGGCTGTATGCAACCAGCTCGGGCTCCATGATTCTCTGGGGCATGGGGATCAGTCAGCACATTCACGGCACCGACAATGCCCGCTGTCTCATCGCGCTGGCCTTGATGACGGGACAAATCGGCAGACCGGGAACGGGGTTGCACCCGCTGCGCGGACAAAACAACGTGCAGGGCGCTTCGGACGCCGGACTCATTCCCATGATGTATCCGGACTATCAGCGCGTCGATAATCCCCAGGCCATCGAGCGCTTCGCGAAAGCCTGGAACGTGCCGATCGACAAGCTCGACAACAAGCCCGGCCTGACGGTGGTCGAGGTCATCAAGAACATCCTCGCCGGCAATGTCAAAGGCATGTACATCATGGGCGAGAATCCCGCGATGAGCGATCCCGATGCGGATCATGCACGTGAGGCGCTGGCGAAGCTCGACATGCTGGTGGTGCAGGATATTTTCCTGACCGAAACCGCCTATCTTGCCGACGTCATTTTGCCGGCCTCCTCGTTTGCCGAGAAGACCGGCACCTTTACCAACACCGATCGATACGTGCAGCTGGGGCGCCAGGCACTCAATCCTCCCGGCAAGTCGCGCCAGGATTTGGAGATCATCATCGATATCGCGCGCCAACTTGGCCTCACGTGGTCGTATGGCACGGGAGAGCAGGCGGTGGCGGCCGTGTTCGATGAGATGCGCCATACCATGCCGAGCATCGGCGGTATTACCTGGGAGCGGCTGCAGAAGGAAGACAGCGTCACCTATCCCTGCGAGAAGGAAGGCGATCCCGGCGATTCGGTGGTGTTCATCAAGTCGTTTCCGACGGCGACCGGCAGAGCGAAATTCGTGCCCGCCGACATCATTCCGGCCGACGAGCGGCCGGATACCGAGTATCCGATGGTCTTGATCACCGGGCGGCAGCTGGAACATTGGCATACGGGCAGCATGACCCGCCGCTCGGGCGTGCTCGATTCCTTGGAGCCCGATCCGGTCGCGATGCTGAATCCGGTCGATATGGCGGCGCTGGGCGCAAAGCCCGGGCAGCTCATCACGATTCAGTCGCGCCGCGGCCAGGTCAGCCTGTACGCGCGTGCAGACGACAGCTCGCCGCACGGGGCCGTGTTTGTGCCTTTCTGCTTCTACGAGGCGGCGATCAACAAGCTCACCAATTCAGCGCTCGATCCCTTCGGCAAGATCCCTGAGTTCAAATATTGCGCCGTGCGCTTGAGCTTGGGCGGCACACCCCCGAAACAGTCGAGTTTCGGCGGCGGTCAGATTCTCGAGGCCGTCATGGCAGGCGAGGATTGAATTGCAGTTCCGCCAACTCGCTCAGGGTGTTGGCATTCGCAAACGCCGCGGCGTCATCGAAGACTACTTTGGCGCCCTGATTCTGCGCGGCGAAGAACCCGGTCTTGCGCTCGCCGCTTTCGATAAAGGCGCGCAACCTGTCGCGCAGCGCGGTCTTCATCAGGCAGAACACGGGCTGCGCCCGCAGTTCGCCTGCTTCGCGCGTGTAGGCGGTCGCCAAATCCGCAGAGGCGTCGACGAGGCCTTGCGCGAGACGCGCGACCAAGTCGGTCGGAAAATTCGGCGAATCGCACGGCACCGTGACCAAGTAGGGTGTGTCGCAATGCTCAAGACCCGCGAGCATGCCGGCGAGGGGTCCGGGAAAGTCGGGCGTCTCATCCTGCCAGACGGGAACGCCCATGGCTTGATAGGCGGGCAAGTTGCGGTTGGCGTTGAGCATCAGCGCGGCCACTTGCGGCCGCAGTCGTTCAAGCGCGTGCTGCGCGAGCGGTACGCCTAGATGCACTTGCAATCCCTTGTCAATGCCGCCCATGCGGGTGCCGCGGCCGCCCGCGAGAATGAGTCCGCTGATTTCTTTGCTCTGATTGACCATGAGGGTGTGCTGCAGTGGGACATCGTAACGCGTGCCGGCGGAGGCTGCCATCGAGACCCATAGTATCGAGGCCTTCGAGGTGCAGCCCGAGGCGCGGCTGATGCCGCCGATCGCCAACGCCCCGAAGCTCACCGCCGCAGCGTCCGACTCCATGCGCAAGATCAGCATCGTGGATGAGCTCGGTGTTCGTCAGACAATTTTTATTCCCGCCGAGCGGCCGCTGACGGTGCTTTTGGATGATCGCGAGCTCGTGACGCTGATGACGCTCGGCGCCTCACCCGAGTTGTTGGTGCTGGGATTCTTGTTCAATCAGCGCTTGATCGAGAATGCGGCGGCCATCGAGTCAATTTTTGTGGATTGGAAGTCCGGTACGGCGACGGTCAGAACCCACGCCTCCAGAACCCACGCCTCGCCGCGAGAAGTTTCGGCCATCCCTTTGCGCACGGTCGCCTCCGCCAGCGGGCAAGGGTCGATATTCTCGCGTTTGCGCGATCATATCGACACCATCAAGCTGCCAGGAGCCGCGCAGGCGCGCATCCGAGGCAGTGACTTGCGCGCGTTGCTCGAGGTGATGCGCCAACATGACAGCATTCACCGGCACGCAAGATCCGTGCACAGCTGCGCGCTGTTTCAAGACGCTCGCTTGCTCGTGTCCGTCGAGGATGTGAGCCGGCACAATGCGCTCGACACGATCAGCGGCTGGATGGCCCTGCACGGCATCGAAGGCGGCGACAAGGTGTTGTTCAGCTCGGGAAGGCTGACCGGCGAGATGGTCATCAAGGCGGCGCAGAGCGGTGTGCCGATCTTCGTGTCGCGCAACGGCGTGTCCGCCATGGGTTACGACTTGGCAAAAAAATTTGGGATGGCGCTATTGGGTCGCGCGATCAATCGACGCTACCACTGCTACGTTGGCGAGGAGCGTTTAGACGCTGATTTGTAGGCTCTCGCGTGCAACCTATGCACGGCCGTTCATATTGTTGGCACTAGCCCGCCATGCTACTTTTCCAGCGGTTTTTCTGCTTCTAAAGCACAACTCGCAAGTGGCCATCGAGCCGCCTTCAATCCTTTCGACGAGAATTCAATGACCCAATCGATTCGCTTCGCAATATTACTTGCTCTGACTCCTATTGCCTTCGCCACGCCCGCCAGTGCGGAGGATGCCGGGGCCGACGCGCCGCAGACTCAGGCGACGGCACTCCAGCATGTGACCGTGGTGGGAACCAAAGAGTCTGACGACTACCGGGTTCAATCTACCGACTCGCTCGGGCCCCTAGGCTCGCAGAAATTGCTGGATGTTCCCTACTCGGTCGGGGTGTTGACTGAAGATCTGATTGAAAACTCCATGGCGGTGAATTTCAAGGATGTCTCGAAGTATTTGCCGCTGGTGGCGTATCAAGAGCAGCAGGGGCCGGACATCCTGAGGCCGCAAACTCGCGGCATCCAGGGCGGAAATTTTCAAAACTCGCGCTTGGACGGCATGCAAATGTTCATTACCGTCGCGATGGCGATGGAGCAGTTTCAGCAAATCGAAGTGGTGAATGGCGTGACTTCCTCGCTATACGGACCTGCCAATCCGTCCGGCATGTTCAATTTCGTCTCGAAGCGGCCGACCGATTATGACCTGCGGGAAGTCACTGTGAGCTACGACACGCAGAGCATCGGCACCGCGCATGTGGACATGGGCGGCAAGATCGATAGCGACGGCATCGTGAGCTACCGCTTCAACGGCTTGTTCGGCGAGGGCGACGCATGGGTCGATGACAGCCACAACAAACGCGTGCTCGGCAGTCTCGCCATCGACGTGCGCCCGCTGCAGGACACGGTCATCGAAACCAACTATAGCTACTATCATCTAATCGATACCGGCTATCCAGGCTGGTTTAGCTACGGTGAAAAAATCGTCCTGCCGGCGGCGCCCGATCCCACCAATGTGGGGTACGGCCAGAATTACGCGGGCGTCGATTTGCTGACGCGCATGGGCAGCGTGCGCTTGAAGCACGATTTCAATTCCGATTGGCATCTAGTGGTGGGCGCGCTCAATCAGGACGCCTCGCGCAATATCAACACGCCGGTCAATAATCTGACCAACAACAACGGCAATTACACCTCATCGCTAGCCAACGGCTTCGCGCCGCGCTTCATCATGACCAGCGACGCGGCTTATCTGGACGGCAATTTCACGACCGGCCCCATTGCGCACGACCTGACGATCGGGACGGCAGGCTACAAGGCACAGTCCTATTCCGTGATCACTCCGGCGACGGCCGCAAGCGTTTTGTTGGGCTCCGCGAATATCAACAGTCCGCAGATCTTTCCGTTCCCCGCGGCCGGGCTGCCGAATGTGGGATTGAATTTCGACTCCTCGACCGCGTATCAGCAGGGCGTGAATGTCGGCGACACGCTGCGTTTCACCGAGGCCTGGTCGGCGCGTCTTGCCGTGAGCCAGGATTGGTTTCACACGGACAATTTCAACGCGAAGGCGGTGGAGCTGCCGGAATACGCCGACCACGGCCTGAGTCCCACGGCAAGTCTCATGTACAAGCCCATGAGCAACATGACCGCGTATGCCACCTTTGCCAGCAGCTTGCAGGCGGGCGACTTGGCGCCCAGCGGCGGAACGCCCCCGCTGGCCAACGCCGGCCAGAGCCTGCCGCCGTACCGCAGCAAGGAATACGAGGTGGGCTACAAGGTGTCGCTGGATAAAATCGATCTCACCGCGGCGCTGTTTCGCATTCAACGGCCCTTTGCCAACATCAATCCCGCGGACAACGCGTTCGAGATCACCGGCCTGCAGGTCAACCGGGGCTTGGAACTGTCCGCGGTGGGCGACGTGGTTGAGAACTTACGGGTCTACGGCGGCGTGACCCTGCTCAACGCGCGTCTCGAGCACACGCCATTGCCGAGCACGAACGATCAGATTTATGTCGGGGCGCCCAAGGTCAAGGGCAACACCTTGTTCGAGTACAGCATTCCAACAGTTCCGGGATTGGTGGCGACGTTTGATTGGCAGTTCTCAGGTCCGCGCGCGGCGGACGATACCAATTCGTTCTTCGTCGCCGGTTACAATTTATTTGACCTGGGTGCGCGCTACACCTCGAGCATCCTGACCAAGAAGGTGACCTGGCGTCTGTCGGTGGACAACCTCACGGACCGGCACTATTGGTCCACAGTCGCGCCGAGCAATCTGACCGGGGCCAACACGGGCAGTCTGCTGGCGCACTTTGGCACGCCGCGTACCTTGCTCGCGGCAGTGAGCTTCGATTTTTGAGGCCGGTATCGAAGCTGCGCCGGTGCGCCATCATGGCCTGCAGCCTCTGCGTCGCCCTGGCACAGGGCTTCGCAGTCGCGGCACCGGAGACGCGCCAGATCACCGACGCAGCGGGCCGGCATGTGACGATTCCGGAAAACGTCACGCGAGTGGCCGATCCCTGGCACGCGAACAATGCGATGGTGCTGATGCTGGGCGGCGCCGCCACGCTGGTCGCCACCAGCGTTCAGGCCAAAAGCCAGCCTTGGCTGCGCAGGCTGTATCCGCCTATCGAGGCGATGCCCGCGGCCTTCAATGCGGCCGGCGAGGTGAACATGGAAACCCTCATCGGCGCTCGTCCCGACGTGATTCTCATGGCTTACGACGGATCCTTGCCAAAGTGGTTCACGGCGGTCGACAGCGCGTATCAAATTCCCGTGGTGCTGATGCCGAACAGCTCGCTCGATGGCCTCAAAACCACCGCCTTGCTGACTGGCGAAGTGCTGGGACCCAAGGAGCTTGGCGTCGCGCGTGAGTTCGTGCGCTACTTCGATGACAACATTCAGCGTGTCATGCAGGTCACCGGGAAGCTGTCACCCACTTCGCGGCCCAAGGTCTTGCACACCTCATCCGCCGGCATACTCACCGCCGATGGTCGGCAGACGGTCATCGATGATTGGATCAATATCGCCGGGGGCGTCAATGCAGCTACCGTCGCGGGCAACGGGCGCCCCGTGACCATGGAGCAAGTCGCCGCTTGGAATCCGGACGTGATTATTGTCGGCAGTGCGCCGAACCCACAGAACCGGCAGGCGATCCTCGATGATCCACGCTGGCGCGGAATCAACGCGGTGAAGAACGGAAAAGTCTTCGTCAATCCGAGCGGAGCCTATCTTTGGGATCGCCACAGCGCCGAGGCTGCGTTGCAGGTGTTGTGGGCCGCCAAGCTCCTGCATCCCGCCGAGTTTGCGAGTCTCGACGTGCGCAAGGAGACCAAGTTGTTTTATGCGCGATTCTTTCACTACGAACTTAGCGACGC
>DATNKC010000592.1:0-9277 GCA_035603615.1 Steroidobacteraceae bacterium
GGTGCGGCCCAGATCGGGCACCAGCACCGGGGTGCCGTTCACCTGCGTCACCACGATCGAGCCGATCTCCTCGAGATTATGAATCAGCCCCACGCCGCGGATCACATAGCTCTGGTCGCCGCGCGAGACGCGGCCGCCGCCGGCATTGGTGTTGTTATTGTTGATGGCATTGATGACATCCGTGATGCCGAGGCCATAGTGCTCGAGCTGCCTGGGGTCGAGATCGAGCTGGTATTCCGTGGTGAAGCCGCCGAAATTGATATCGTCGACCACGCCCGGGACGGATTTCAGGGCCGGAATCACCTTCCAGCGCTGGATCTCGGACAGCTCCTGGAGATTTTTTGTGTCGCTCTCCAGCGTGTAGCGGTAAATTTCGCCGCCGGGACCCGCCACCGGATCGAGCGAGGGGGTCGCGCCGGCCGGCAACACCGCCTGCCCAATGCGTTCGGTCAGGCGCTGTCGCGCCCAGTAGTCCTCGTAGCCGTCGCGAAATAGCACCGTGATCAGGGACAAGCCGAAGGTGCTCGAGGAGCGCATCAGCAATAGGCCGGGCGTGCCGTTGATCTGGCGCTCGAGCGGCACGGTGATCAGTTGTTCGACTTCCTCGGCCGCAAGCCCGGGAATCTGGGTGGTGACCTGCGCCGCGACATCGCCGAGTTCCGGATACGCCTCGACCGATAGCGTCTCCCATGCGTAAACGCCGAAGGCGGCCAACAACGCGGCCAGGATGAATACCGCGACGCGGCGGTGCAGGCAAAACGAGACGAATTGATCAATCATGGCAATCAGTCATTCAAGAGGATTGCGCCTTTGACGAGCACTTGCTCGCCGGCGCTCACGCCGGAGCGGATGGCGACCGATGAACCTTCCTCGAGCTGCGCATCGACGGTGCGCCGCTCGAAGGTCCAGGGCGCGGTGGCGACAAACACACTGGTCCTATCGTTGTTCATGAGCAGCGCCGAGCTCGGCAGCACGACCAAGGAGCGAGCGCCTCCCGACAGCACGACGCTCGCAAACATGTTGGGCTTCAACGCATAGTCGCCGTTCGCGAACGCGATGCGCATTCTTCCGCGCCGTGAGTCGGAATCGAGGACGTCCGAGACAAACAAGACTTTCCCGTGCAGTACCCGGTCGGGATAGGCCGACAGGGTGACCTGCGCATCTTGATTTTTGGAGACATCGGCAATGTCTTTCTCGGGAACCATTGCCGTGACCCAGACAGTGCTCAAATCCGCGATGGTCATCAGCGGCTGCGTCGGATCATTGATCATGTTTCCCGGCGCCACGTTCAACGCCGTCACGCTGCCGCCCACGGGCGCCGTCACGGCCAGCTCGCGCGATGCCGGTTTGGCTTCGGCGGATGCGCCGAGCGTTTTCAAGTGCGCCTGAGTGCGCGTGTATTCGGCGGCAGCCTGGGCGTAGTCGCTCTTGGCTTGATCCAAATCCCGATCCGACGCCACACCCAGCTTGTTCTGCGCCTCCTGGCGCTCAAGAGTCTTCTGGTTCAACTTGAAGGCATCGGCGGCCTTTTCATTGTCGGTGTAGGCCTGCGCGAGATCCGGCGAATCAATGATTGCCACCACCTGGCCGCGGTTCACGCGATCGCCGAGCGCCACTTTCAGCGCGATGAGCCGGCCGCTCAATGGCGTCAGTACGGTGGCCGTGCGCGCGGGATCGGATTCGACCACGGCCGGCAGCAGCAACTTGGGACTGAGTGCTTGCGTCGATGCCGCCATCACAGTCAACCGGCTGCGCAGCGCCGAGCCTTCGGGAACGACGATCTTGTCCCCTTGGCGCACCATCAAGTCAGGGGTGGACGAACCCTTATCGCTGCGGTTGAGCAGGCCAAAACCATGGGTCAACAATGTGACCAGGAGCAGCAGACCGAGTCCGATGCCGCCCCAGAGGAAGACGCCGCCGCGAAAATTTGGCTCATGATCATGTATAGGCATGGCTCACCCGAAAAACGTGTCTGCGGACGGTAAGACAGTTCGATGACGAATCAGTGTCGGAAAGCGCGCTCACGGGTCCTTTTGCCGCGCACTCAAGTTAAAAACTGCGCGCATGCTATGCCTCTTCCCTTATCCTGTCTAGGGGGATAGGATGTGTGTTCTGGATTAGAAGCACGAGGCACGATGCACACATTTCCCGAAGTCGCGACCCGACTGAAACGCGCCCAAGGCCACCTGATCGCGGTCATTGACATGATGGAGTCCGGCCGGTCCTGCATGGACTTGGCGCAGCAACTGCACGCGGTGGAAAAGGCGATCGCCAACGCCAAAAAAGAGCTGATCAAGGATCACATTCATCACTGCATGGAGGAGACCTCCGAGGCTCTTCCGCGCGAGTTTCGCGAGCTGATCAAGGAATTCCAGGGAGTCACCAAGTATCTTTGATCGATGTAGCGGTGTCCGGCGCCACCGAGCCGCCCAGCGCTTGAAATAGCGCCGCCGTATCCGCAAAGCGATTCGCGCGCGACTGAATCACGGTGATCAACGCCTGCTGATAGGCCTGTTCGGCATTGAGCTGCGCCAAATAGCTCACGGCACCGATCTTTAGCTGCTGCTGCGTCACCCCGAGGCTTTTTTTGGCCGCAGTCTCGGCGCGGCTGGCGGCGTCCAGAGCCTGCGCATCCGCAGCCAGTGCGTGCAGGGCGTCGGCGACGTTTTGAAAAGCCGTCAGGACCGCGGACTTGTATGCCGCGCCGGCCTGATCCAGCGCCGCATCGGCAGCGCGTTTACGGTGCAGCAGCGTGCCGCCGTCGAATAGGGTCTGTGTGGCATTGGCGCCAATGCTCCAAAAACCCGTGCCCGGCTTGAATAAATCGCTCATGGCGGTTGCGGTACTGCCGACATTGCCGGTGATCGTGAATTGGGGCAGTAGATTGGCGATCGCGACGCCGACCTGCGCGGTCGCCGAATGCAATTGCGCCTCGGCCGCGCGCACGTCGGGCCGCCGCTCGACCAGTTCTGAAGGCACCCCGAGCGGCAAATCTTGAGGCAGCACCAATTGATCGAGCTGCAAATGGTCAGGCGTCAGATCCGCCGGCAACCGTCCGGTCAATACCGCCAATTGATCTTGCATCTGATGCAGCTGCCGCTGCAGCGGGGGCAGCGTTGCTTCCAATTGCGCGAGAGCCGCCTCCTGCGCGTAGACGTCGACTTCCGCAATGGCGCCCAGATCCAGTTCTCGGCGCAGCACAGCCAGGGATTCGCGTTCCAGGGCAATCACCCGTTCCGTCGCGGCAATCTCGGCCCGAAACCCGGCCTCTTGGATCGCGGACGTGACGACATTGGCCGTGAGCGTGAGATAGGTGGCATCGAGCTGAAAACGCGCGGCTTCCGCTTGCGCGGCCAATGATTCCACTTGCCGGCGATTCGCGCCAAATATGTCGGGAACGAAGTTTACGGTGACTTGCGGCGTGAACAAATTGAAGAGGGGAGTTCCCGAGGCCAAGTCCGGCGCCAGAACACCGGTGGCGTTGCGGTTGCGGCTGGCATCGAATTCGCCCTGCACCGCTGGAAAATAGCTGCCGCGCTGCGCGGCGGTATTTTCCAGCGCCTGGCGCAATGCCGCTTGAGCGGACTGCACGTCAGGATTGGCGCGCAGCGCGGCGGCGACCAGCGCCTCGAGTTCCGCGGAACCAAATAACGTCCACCAATTTTTCGGCACATCGGCGCCGGCCAGAAAGGTTTGCGCTGCCCCGCCGGGCCCCGAAGCCGAAGCGGTATTAGGCGCCAGAGGCTCGACCGTGAAACGCGGCGGCTGCGGCGGCGCAGGTCTGTGAAAATTGGGACCGACGCAGGCGCACATCGTCAAAGCGCAGCATGCGAACGCCGTTACCTGTTTCATGCGCCGCTCTCGCGGGGTAATTCCTGCGGCATTTCTTGGGCCCGCGAGAATTTCAAGATCAGCACGGGCAGCACCAGCAATATCAACAGCGGCGCGAACAGCATGCCGCCGACCACGACTCGGGCCAGGGGACGCTGAACTTGCGATCCGATGTTGGACGAAAACGCCGCCGGTAAGAGTCCCACGCACGCCACGATGCAGGTCATCGTGACCGGCCGAAGCTGCGTGCGGCAGGTTTGCAGCATTGCGCTGACACGGTCGAGTCCGGATTCGAGGCTCAAATGGTAGTAAGACAGGACCAGAATCCCGTCCATGGCCGCGATTCCGAACAACGCCACGAAACCGATCGCCGAGGAGACGCTGAAAGGCGTACCCGTGATCCACAAGGCGAAGACGCCTCCCACCAGGGCCATGGGAATGACGCTCGCGGCCAGCAGCGCGTCGCGCAGGCTGCTGAAATTCAAGTACAGCAGCAGCACGATGAGCGCGATCGACAGCGGAACGACCACGCCCAGTCGCGCAATGGCCTCCTGTAAATTCCCGAATTCTCCCACCCACTCCAAACGGTAGCCGCCCGGCAACACCACCGAAGACTCGACGCTGCGTTGCGCCTCGAGCACCGCGCCGCCAAGATCGCGGCCCCGCACGCTGAACTTGATGGGCACGTAGCGCTGCTGCTGCTCGCGATAGATGAACGCCGCGCCGGAGACCAAGCCCACGCTCGCCACATCCTCGAGTGGAATCTGGATGACGCCTCCCGAAGCGGCTTGGGCCGCGATCGGAATACGGCGGATGGAATCGAGATTCTGCCGAAAGGGCGCGGCAAGCCGCACCATCATCGGAAAATGTCGATCGCTGCCGCCTTCGTACAGATCGCCGGCGCTCTGGCCGCCGATGGCCGCCTGCACCACGGCGTTGATATCGCCGGGCGCCAGGCCATAGCGGGCGGCGCGCACCCGATCCACGTCGATGCGGATGGTGGGTTGACCCAGTGAATGCAGCACGGCGAGGTCGGTGATTCCCGGCACCTTGGCCAGCACCGCGGCGATGCGATCCGCGGTCTTTTCCAGTGTCTCCAAGTCGTTGCCATAGACCTTGACCGAATTCTCGCCCTTGACCCCTGAGGCAGCTTCCTCAACGTTGTCCTGTATGTATTGAGAGAAATTGAAATCCACACCGGGGAACTGCTGTTCCAGCGCCTCAGTCATTTGTTGGGTGAGTTTTTCCTTGTCGACGCCGGCGGGCCAGGTGTCGAAGGGTTTTAACGGCACGAAAAATTCGGCGTTGAAATATCCGGTCGCATCCGTCCCGTCGTCGGGCCGGCCATGCTGCGAGACCACCGATTCCACTTCCGGATAGGCAGCCATGAGCCGGCGCATCCGATTCACGTAGGTGTCGCTGTCTTCCAGAGAAATGGACTGCGGGAAGGTCGCTCGAACCCACAGATTTCCCTCTTCCAGTTTGGGCAGGAATTCCAATCCCAAGGAGCGCACGGCGACAAACGCCAGCACCAAAAGCACGCCGAGCGCGGAGAAGGTGATGATGCGGTTTGCCAGCACGAATTCCAGGGCCGGCTCATAGACGCGGCGCAGCCAGCGTACGACCGCAGTTTCACGCTCCTCGGCTTTTACATCGAACAAGATCAGGCTCAAGGCGGGCGCGATCGTGAACGTGGCGATCAAGCCTCCCGCGATGGCGTAGGCATAGGTTTTCGCCATCGGACCGAAGATGTGTCCTTCGATGCCCGATAAGGTAAAGAGCGGCACGAATCCAGCGATGATGATGGCGGCGGCGAAGAAAATGGATTGACTGACTTCCGCGGCGGCGACCGAGATGATTCCGGTCTTGCCGCGAAATCCGCTGCGCACGCGCATGCGGTGCAGGGCGCTTGGGCCTTGACCCAAGTGCGCCGAGGCCTCCGCCAGATGCCGATAGATGTTCTCGACCATGATCACCGTGGCATCGACCACCAAGCCGAAATCGATCGCGCCGACCGAGAGCAGATTGGCAGACTCGCCGCGCAACACCATGAGCCCGATCGCGAATGACAGCGCGAAGGGTATGGTCATCGCCACGATGATGGCGCTGCGTATGTTGCCGAGGAACGCCCACTGCAGCAGAAAAATCAGCACGATGCCGGCAATCATGTTGTGCAGCACGGTGCGCGTCGTGACATGGATCAAGTCGCTGCGATCGTAGATGCGCTGAATGCTGACGCCCGGCGGGAGAATGCCGCTGCCGTTGACCTTGTCCACCTCCGCTTCGACCCGCTTGATCGTGGGGATGCTTTCCGCGCCGCGCCGCATCAGCACGATGCCCTGAACGATGTCATCGACATCGTCGTAGCCCGCGATCCCCAAGCGCGGCATATTGCCGATGGTCACTTCGGCCACATCGCCGAGCACCACCGGCGCTCCTTGATTGTTGGCGATCATGGTGTGACGAATTTCATCGGCCGAATGAATCAGGCCCACCCCGCGCACCACGGCGGACTGCGCGCCGAAATTGACCGTTTGGCCGCCGACATTGATATTCGCGTTGCCCAGCGCCTGCAAAACCTGCGGCACGGACAGGCCGTAGCCGACCAGCTTGCGTTGGTCGATGGCGATGTCGTAAGTCTTGGTTTTGCCGCCCCAACCGGTCACATCGATCACGCCCGGTACGGCCTTGAAGCGGCGTTCGAGCACCCAGTCTTGCAGCGTCTTCAGGTCCGTGACCGAATAATTCGGTGGGCCCGTCACTCGATAGCGATAGATCTCGCCGATGGGGCTGGTCGGCGATATTTGCGGCTGCGCACCGTTTTGTAAGCTACCGAGCTGCGAGAGACGATTGGTGACCCATTGCTCGGCCTGCGTGTAGGTGAAGTCGTAGGTGAATTGCACCTTCACATCCGAAAGGCCGAATAGAGAAATCGTGCGGATCGCCTGCACATTGGGGATGCCGGCCATTTGGATTTCAAGCGGGATGGTGATGTAGCGTTCGATTTCCTCGGCCGACTGCCCCGAGTTTTGCGTCACGATGTCGACCAGCGGAGGCACAGGATCCGGATACGCCTCGATGTTGAGGTTCAGAAAGCTGGCGGCGCCCGCGGCGAGCACCATGCACAGGATGACGATGATGAGCACGCGCTGCCGAAGCGCGAAGCTGACGATGGCATTCATGTGGTCGCGGGAGCCGCCGCTTGATCAATGAACAGGCCGCCCTTGGTGACGACGTTTTCACCGGGCTTCAAGCCCTCGAGCACCTCGATCAAACCGTCATTGCTGCGTCCCGTGCGAATGCTCCGCAAGCTCAGCAACCCGTCTCCGGCGACCACCCACACGTGTGCAGCCGCCCCTTCATAGAGCACCGCACTCTGGGGTACGGCGGGCGACTCGGATGCTTCGCTGGTGAGAATACGGAAATTCGCAAACATCTCAGGCTTCAAGGCGCCATCGCGGTTGCCGATTTCGGCGCGCACGGGCAAGCGATGGGTGACCGGGTCGACCACTGCGCTGACATAGGTGAGGCGCGCCTTGAACACGCGCTCCGGGTAGGCGGGCACATGCACCTCGACGGACTGTCCCAGCTTGACGAGAGCCGCGTCGGTTTCGCGCACGTTGGCAAGCAGCCAGACGCTCGAGATGTCGGCGATGGTGAATTGCGGTGTGGCGCCGCCGCTTTGCACATATTGGCCCGGTCCCACCTGTCGATCCACCACCACGCCGGCGATCGGCGCGGACAGCGTCGCCACGGGACTGATGGTCTGATTTTTTTCCAGCGCAGCGATTTCCGTCGGCGACTTGCCCAAAATGCTCAAGCGGTTGCGAACCGCGCTGAGCGCGGTTTCCGCCGCCGTGAGGTCGGTCTGCGCGGCTTGCCAATCCTGCAGGCTGCCGCCTTTGGCGTCGTACAGCGCGTGCTTGCGGGTTTCCGTAATGCGCGCGAGTTTCAGCTGGGACGCGGCCGTTGCAAGATCGTTTTGCGCCTGAACGAATTCCGACGCCTCCAGTGTTGCAAGCGGGGCGCCGGCCTTCACGGTGTCGCCGAGGCCCGCGATGACGCGCGTGATTCGGCCTGAATAGGGCGAGAACACCGGCGTCGCGCGATCGGCATTGGCGGCAATTTTCCCTTCGGTCAACTCCTCGCTGACAAAACCGTGCAGCCCGACCGGTTCAACCGTCAGCGTCTTCATCTGCACCGCCGAAGCGCGAAAGGTGCCGGCCGGTAAAGTGGGCGCCGCAGCGGGACTTGCACGCTTGCCCAGCAGGGATTCCGCCGCCCAAAAACCGAATACGGCTACCAACACCACGGCAATGCCGATGCCAACCGCGAACAGTTGCCGCTCGCGCGGCCACGCACGCCGGTTGATTGCCTCCTGGCCGCTCGAAGGCGGCTTAGATTCGCCTGATGCGCTGCTCATTCCTGGACCTCGTTCGGCAACGGTGCGGTGTCCGCCCGTTAGGCAGCGCCGCGATTCAGCTGCGCGGTGTTCGCGGAGGGGTTCACAGCGGTGTCCGCAGCAGCGCCGGCAGCGGGCAGGCGCACCGCAAAGGTGGAACCGACGCCCTCGCTGCTATCGACCTCGATCGTGCCTCCATGCAGCTCGAGCACCATGGCGACGAGGTGAAGGCCGACGCCGCTGCCGGCGACGCCGACCGCGTTCGCGCCGCGGAAATAGCGTTCGAATAAGTGGGCACGATCCCGTTCTGGAATTCCGATGCCCCGGTCGCGTATGCGAACCGCGATGTTTTCCCCGGAATCGCGGTATGCCGTTACCTCGACCGGGTCGCCCGGTGCGGAATACTTCAGAGCATTGGACAAGAGGTTGCTGAACAACGCGAACAGCAATTTGCGATCTCCATGCATGAGGCTCGGCAGCTCGGCGAAGTCCTCGCGGATATCCGCGCTTCGCGTGGTTTCCCGATGCAGTTGACACACCTCGTGCAGCAGCGCCGCGGGCGCGAAATCACTGGGGCGATACACAGCTTGTCCATCCAGCAGCAGCGAAGCGCCGAGCAGGCTGTCCATGATGCCCGTGAGGCGCGTCACGGCACTGCGAATTCGCAGTGCGCGCTCCAGCAGGTCATTCGGCGCCAGCCGGTCCTTGAGCTTGATCAACCGCTGCGCCTGAGCGTCGATGACGGTCAGGGGAGTGCGGAACTCATGCGAGGTCATGGTGACGAAATTGCGCTGTTGCGCCGTCGCGCGCCGCTCATTCTCGAGGGTTGTCTCGAGCGCCGCGGCCTGTTCGATCAGGCGCTGCTGACTCTGCACCAGCGCGATCGCATTGTCGCGAAAAACCGCGACCGACCGCGCCATCTCGCCGATCTCGTCGTCGCGCCGCGTGCCGGGAATGCTGACATTCGTATCATGAGAAGCCAGGGCTTGCATGCGCCGCGCCAGATTGAGCAGCGGGCGCGATACCGACCGCGTGATGTAAATG
>DATNKC010000593.1:0-2635 GCA_035603615.1 Steroidobacteraceae bacterium
TAAAACAGGTCGACGTCCTGAGTTAGGATGGGTGGAGCGGACGGTGTCGTTGAGACTCCCATTGCGCGCGGCGCACAGAAGGATGCCGCCACCACGACCAGGATTGGCCAGCGGCGCTGCTTGAAAGAATGGCGATGGGAATCCATTTAGCGGCGCTTCAGCAAGTTGTAGCTGACTTTGCCGACGGCGGCCAAGAGGCTGGCGACCGCGACGGCGGTGATCACCAAGGCGTTGGTTTGGTTGAGCATGATGGTTTGGCCGCGTCGCGTATAGACTCCGTTGAATTGTTCGACAGTCTCGGGCAGTTTCAATAAATCCTCTTTGGTCATCGGCAGCCGGTGTTCATTGGGGTGGTATTGCGATCCCCAACCGAACGCCTTGCCGTTCGCGTCTAATTCGATGTGCGCCCCTAACACGTAACTGACCGGCCGCTCCGCAACGAAATCTGCTACCCGTTTGGCACTCGCCAGATCGGCGTGGCGATCATCAATCAGGAGACGGCCGGGGAGGAAGAAATCGCCGGAGAATAAAATGGCCGTATTTCTGTCATAGAAGGCGATGTGCGTCTCATTGTGCCCAGGCGTCGGCAACACATCGACGCTGCGGTCGCCCAGATCGATGGTTGCCAATCCATTGGGCCAGTCGCTGAATCCGAAGTATCGACGCACGCTGTTGAGATCAAAACCGACCACTTCGACGCCGGGCAATCCCAGAAATTGCAAATCGCCCGCACGATGATCCAAATGGCGGTGTGTGTGCGCCACCAGCAAAGGCAGCTTATGATCGCCGCTCGTGGGCAACAGCCTCAACACCGTATCCGCCAGCGGCATGAGCTGCGGGTCCGCCACATCGCCGGTGTCGATCAGCAATGCTTGCTTCGTGCCGATCAACAGATAGATGAAAGGCGCCTCGAAGGTCGCGCACAATCCCTCACGAATAATGAAGGTGGTCTCGTTGTAGGCGCGTACCTCCAGGGGCTCGAACTTCGCGGCGCGACAGTCCTTGGCGCCTTCGTCCCAGCGCATCTGCCATGTCCCCGGAACCTGCGTCGGGCTTCCCTCGGACAATTCCCGCAGGCCGATCGGGCGCGCGCATTTCCCCTGTTGCGGACTGGCCGGGGCCATGGTCGAAACGCCGGCCTTGGCGACCACGAAATCGTCGACCGCGATGAGCGCGAAAGGAACGATGCCGAAGATCAATGAAAGCGACAAGGCGCCGATGCCTTGGATGAGGCGGGCGCCGTGATGCTCGAATAATTTACGCATTTCTCCGCTCCATAATTTGTAAAATCGGGCGGATTTAAACATGCGTAAAACTCGCAAAGGAATGCTCCGGCGGAGCCCAATCTGCGAGCTGTAGGCTGTTTGCGGCGAGCTGAAGGATTGTTGCGACAAAGCAAAATTTCACGGGGTGCGCTTTAAGGCTAAAATCCCCGCCGTGCGCAGCCGTGACACATTGGAGTTCCCGAGCTTCTGGCCGGTGCAGCTGGCCGGATGGGGTTGCCTCTGTTTGTTGATCGGCGTTGCACTCCTGCCTGACATCGGGCGCGCGGGCATGTTGCGCAGTAACGGCACTTTCATCTTGGTGATGTTCGCGGCGAGTTGCGTGCTACATCCCTGGTGCAAAAGAACCGCTGCGAAGGAATTGTCGTGGCTCGCCGTGGAAGCGCGGGCCTTCGCTTGGTCGCTGGTGGCGGGCATGCTTTCAGCTTTTGCGGCACTGCTGTCGACCTTGGATATCATGCCGTTTGCCTGGAAGGAATGGCTGTTTACCGTCGTGCAGTCCACCGTGCTGCTGTTCCTGTGGTGCAGTCTGTATTTCAGCATCAAGCAGTGGCAACAATGGACGCACGAACGCGAAGGGAGGCTCAAGGCCGAAGGCGACATGCGGCAGGCGCATCTCGACGCGTTGCGCTATCAGCTAAATCCGCATCTCTTGTTCAATTCCTTGAATGCGGTATCCACGCTGGTGCTTCAAGGCAACGCGGCTGCCGCGACACGTATGCTGGCGCAAATCGGCGAGTTGTTGCGCTCGGCATTGGATCAAGGCAATGCCATGGAGGTCGCGCTCGCCTCGGAAATGGAGTTCATTGAGCGTTACTTGGCGGTGGAGAGGATTCGTTTCGGAGACCGCCTGCGAGTGGAGCTCGAGATTGCGCCTGAAACCTTACACGCCCAGATTCCCAGCATGCTGCTGCAGCCCTTGGTTGAGAACGCCGTGCAGCACGGCATCGGGCCGTTGGTGAATGGTGGGTGCATTCGCGTGCAATGCAGGCGCCACGGCGGACAATTGCAGATCAGGGTAGAGAATTCCGGGCCGCGCAGCGACTCCCGCGAGACGCCCGGCATCGTCAACAGGGTGGGACTGGGCAACACGGCTGAACGCTTGAGGACCTTGTACGGAGAGCGACATCGATTCGAACTTCGATGGCCTGAGCAAGGTGGTTGCGAGGTGTTGCTGGAGTTTCCTTTCGCCGCGGCTGCGTTGGAGAGGACTTAGGATGCGGGCGCTGATCGTCGATGATGAACCGCTGGCTCGCGGCGGCGTTCGCCTACGATTGCAGAAGTTGGCGAACGTCGAGATTGTCGGGGAGTGCGGCGATGGACACTCTGCGGTTCAGCAAATCCTCTCCTTA
>DATNKC010000594.1:0-16289 GCA_035603615.1 Steroidobacteraceae bacterium
GCGCCGAGATGCTAGAAACTCTGCATCGTCTGCACCAAAAATTGGAATTTCTGGATTCCTGCCGCATCGTTCAACGGAAAGGCAAAATCGATGTGCAGCACGTTCCCCAGTCCGGAGCGCGTATTGCCCAGGCGCAGTCCGAAGCCTACGTCCTTGAGCAGGCCCGGATCGCTGTTGCCGACCACGCCGGTGCCCCAGGTCCGGCCTACGTCCGCGAACACGGCGCCGCCCACGCGCACCAGGCGGAACGGAAACCAGTCGGTGAAAACTCGCTGCTCAACGGTGAAGAGGGCTCGCGAGGTGCCCGACTCGAAGCGCAGGGGATAACCGCGCAGGCCGTTGTCGCCGCCGAGAAGCAGCTGCATGTCGGGGTCCAGCCGATAGGTGGTGGTTCCGGAGAATGCCGCGTACAGCAGCCAGTCTTCGCGCCATCGCCAGTAATACTTGGCGGCGGCGTCGGCAATCAAATTGCGCGCGTGGCCCTCTTCCAAGCGCGAAGAAAAGTCGCTGGTTAGAAACAACTGCTGTTCGTGGGGCAGGTCGAACCCATGCAGCGCCTTGGCGCTCAGCATGACGGCGTCGCGGTCGGCCCCAAAGCTGTCGCTTGAATAGCCGATCTCTCCGGCAACTTCGGTGCCGAAATACAGGTCTTCGGCGCGGCCGATCTGATTCTCATCGCCGACCTTCTTGTATGCGTCCTGGAGAAAGTCGAACCCCGTAAAGGGGTAGGACAGCGTTCGATCAGGCGGCAGAACCCTTGCCGGCAGCGTCGTAATCGGCGCCGGCAGGAACAAGTTGCGGTCGTAGCGCATGCCGAACGTCCAACGCTTGGTCCAACCGTCGATCAGGCCGGCTGAAACGCCACCACTCAATTCATAGGAGGTTTCGCTGTCGTTGAATTGGTCGACGATATTGCCGAGGTTGTAGCGCGAGATCGTGCGGTCGAAACTGATGGCAGAGATTTTTGTGCTCCATGGGGCATCCAGCGAATAAAAGGGCTGCCCCAGCAACACCGAGCGCTGCGACCCGTCGCTGGAATCCGAATAGGCAAGCGACGAGGTCCAGTGCGATCCGAGCACATTGGGGTCCAGCCAGGCCACGGTGTCGCTGGTGCGATCCACGGTGCTGCCGCGGGAGATCTGCAGCGTCTTTCCCCATCCTAGAAAATTCGTGTCCTGCAGATTGAATTTGGTGTCGTTCGTTCCGCCCGAGCGGGCGAAGGAAATGCCCGGACTCAAGGTCCAGACATCCTTGGTGATGACCCGGATATCGACTTTGCCGTCGGCATAATGCACCGGCACGATGCGTGCGTCATACACGTACGGCAACAAACGCAGCGCCCGTTCGGTCTCGGCGAGTTTGCGCGCGCGATATTTCTCGCCGCTCGCGAACAACAACTGCGCTTGGATGGTTGCATGCTTGGTGCGGACATGCAGGCGATCGGCCAGCCGAAACAGTCCGTTTGTCTCGCGTGGATCGCTTTCATCGAAAATATTGCGAGTGGCGATTTCCACCCGGCCGATGACCGCCCCCGCCGCCTCGAGCGCGGCATCGCTCGGCACATCGGCCGGGCGAGGCTCATCGATACTCGTGTGTTCCTTGTCGGTGAGCTTCGCCGCAAATGCCGCTGGCGCAATTGCTGCTGTCAGGACGGTGAATGCAATCAGGCATTCCCCGCCGACGCGCCTCATCCGACCGACGGTCTACAGGGCGGCGTCGTCGCTCTCGCCGGTGCGAATGCGCAAAACCCGCAGGATGTCGGTAACGAAAATCTTGCCATCGCCCACCTTCCCTGTTTTCGAAGCCCCCACGATGGCCTCCATCACTTGATCGACCAGTTCGTTTTTTACGGCAACTTCGATGCGGGTCTTCGGCACAAAGTCCACGACGTACTCTGCGCCGCGGTACAGCTCAGTATGTCCGCGCTGCCGGCCAAATCCCTTGACCTCCGTCACAGTCATGCCGGAAACGCCGATTTCCGACAGCGCCGCGCGCACGTCATCCAGCTTGAAGGGTTTGATGATCGCGGTAATCAATTTCATTCTAGACTCCGGTCGGGGGCAGTCTGGGTAATACTATTACGATTCCCTTGGGGGGTGCACGTGATCTCTACAATACACTAATGCCCCGCATCACCTTCATTGAGCCGGATGGCGTCCGGCACGAGATAGACGCGCCTGTCGGCATCACCCTGATGGAGGCGGCCAAACAAAACGGCGTCAAGGGTATTCTCGCGCTATGCGGCGGCGCCTGTGCATGCGGCACCTGCCATGTCTATGTCGATGCGGCATGGCTGCCTATGCTTGGCGCGCGCGAGGAAATGGAAGAAGGCACGCTGGAGAGCGCCTGGCAACCGCGCGACAATAGCCGCCTGAGCTGCCAGATTCATGTCACGGCAAATCTCGAGGGGCTCGAGGTAAGGGTTCCGCAGCACCAGGGAGATACATAGGCGATGTTTGGCATAGTAATTCACGGCGGCGCCGGCACTTTGCCCCGGGCCGAGATGAGCGGCGATTCGGAACGCAAGTACCGCGCCGGCCTGACCGAGGCGATCGATGCGGGTTATGCGGTGTTGCAAGAAGGCGGCACCAGCCTGGACGCGGTCAGCCGCGCGGTCATGCTGCTCGAAGACAATCCCCTGTTCAATGCCGGACGCGGCTCGGTGTTCACGCTCGACGGCCGCAATGAAATGGACGCCTCGATCATGGAAGGGCGCACTTTGAAGGCCGGCGCCGTTTGCGGCCTCACGCGCATCCGCAACCCGGTCGGGCTCGCGCGTGCGGTGATGGAGAGATCGGAACACGTCATGCTGGCGGGCGCCGGCGCCGAGGAGTTCGCCGCGAGCCAAGGCATCTCGTTCGTGCCGCAAAGTTACTTCCATACGCCCGAGCGCTGGCAGCAATTGGAGCGAATTCGCGCCGGAGAATTTGGACTTTCCGGGCACACCATTTCGCATGTCGGCACCGTCGGGGCGGTTGCGCTGGACACTCACGGCCACTTGGCCGCGGCGACTTCGACCGGCGGCATGACCGGCAAGCGCTTTCAGCGCATTGGTGATTCGCCCATCATCGGCGCCGGCACCTATGCCGATGACCGTTCATGCGCGGTGTCGGCGACCGGACACGGCGAGGTTTTCATCCGGGCCGCCGTTGCGCACGATGTCTGCGCACGCATGCGCTTCGGCGGCCGGAGCGTCGGCGAAGCGGCGCGGCAGGTGATTTTCGGGGAACTCGCCGCGCTCGGCGGCGAAGGCGGCGTGATCGCAATCGACGCGCACGGAGAAATCGCCATGGAATTCAACTCCGAGGGGATGTTTCGCGCCAGTAAAAAGGCCGGCGAAGAGACGCAGATCGCCATCTATCGCTAGCAGCCTGTCGGGGCAGGCGCCCTCTACGCGTCGACGTTGTGACGGCGTTTTTCGAAGCGTCCAGTGCGCATCGTGGCGTACTCGGCTTCCATGACGATGACGCGGTTTCTGCCCTCTTCTTTGGCGCAGTACAAGGCTTCGTCGGCAAGTTGGATCAAACCTTCGAGTGTTCGGTTTGCCGCCGGCAATATAAATGCCGCGCCGATGCTGATCGTCAGCCGGCTCGCGACTTTCGACGCGTCGTGCGGAATGTTCAGCTCGGCGATGGAACGCTGTATGCGCGTCAGCACCTCGGCGACGTATTCGCGGCTCGCCTCGTACAGCACGATGGCAAATTCCTCGCCGCCGTAGCGCGCCACGAAGTCCAGAGGCCGCCGCGCGCACTGGCTCAAAGACACCGCGACCGCGCGCAGGCACTCGTCTCCGGCCTGGTGGCCATAACGGTCGTTGTAATCCTTGAAGCAGTCGACGTCCGCAAGCAGCACGGCGATGCGCTCCTCTTCCCGCACGGCTTGCTGCCAAACACGCGCAATGTGCTGATCGAACATGCGGCGATTCTGGATGCCGGTCAGGCCGTCGCGCGCAACCATTTCGCGGAGCAGACATGCCTCCAGGAAACGCAGACGGCTGGTCTTTTCGTGCATATAGGTGACCGATGCGCAGAACAGGTTGGCTGCGACCAGAGCGAGCGCGCAGTAGCTGAAATCTCGGCCCGGCAATTCCAGCACGATGCCGGCGGCAAGATAGGCCAGCATCACGATGACGTTGGCTGCAACCGCGTGGTAGAAAATCAAGCCGCTCATGAAATAGATGAATACGATGCTAAGGATCACGCAGGGAATCAGCAATGAGACGCCGTCCCGCGCGGCGATGATTTGGATTGCGGCGACGCTCAAGCCAAAGAGGGTCATGATGACGATGGTCAAAGGCGCGTGAATCCGCTGACGCTGCGGCGAGAAACTGCACGCGAGGCCGATGAGCAGGATCGGAATGATCACCATGAGCTGAATGCGGCTGGGGATGCGATCGAGTTTCGGACCCAGGACCATCGCGTCCATCGCTGAAAATGCGATTGCGATGAGGATCGCGAGACAGAGGTTCACGCGTGTATGCAGCAGATTCTCGTCGAAATTTCTGCGCCTGAACTCAGCCTCGAGTTCGCCGTCGAAGGTGAGCCACGGAAATCCCGCCCGCAGCTGCCGCGCATGGGGCGAATTGGGTAGATCTTCGGTGGAAAGCCCTTGGGCAGTGCTCATGCGCGTCACGGTACCTACCTGAAGTCATCCGCTCAATGACCTGGGGCGCTTTTTGGAGAGGCAACGCCGCCCGGCCCGCACTACATTATGTCAAATGGCGGCTCAATCGGCTAAATAATGCGCGAGATAGGTGTCGAAATCGGTGCTGTCGGAGGCCTCGATCGCGCGTTGCGCTTCGAGCGAATCGCGCGCCTCGGTCGCAAACTCGCTGAGCCGGCTCTCGTTAGGCGGATACAGTCCTAGAAAGTAGTCTTTGTGAAGTTTGGACATGCGTAGCGCCAACTGAAAAAAAGTCTCGCCCGTTTGCCGCATCTCGGCCAGCAGGCGCGCGGAGGGCGTCCGCTCCACATCGTCTATCTTGGCGCGTTGTTGCTCGAGCGCCGAAGAGTAGGGACGCGCGGCCTCGCCATGGTCGAGCATTTCACACAATCCTTGCATCGAATCGAGAAGCTCTCGGGCCCAGTCGGTCATGGGGAAGCTGCGCCCTTCCCGGCTCAGCTTCAGGCCGGGTTCACGGCCGCGCCTCGCAACCAAAAGATGATTCGCATCCAGCGCGGATTGTTCGCCGATGCTGATCGGCGCGCTATCCCGCAGCAGGCACAGCGCCAGAAACGCTTCGAGGAAGCGCAGCTTGTTTTGATTGACGCCGACCGGATCGAACGCGCTGACGTCGAGCGCGCGTACCTCGACGTATTCCACGCCGGCCCGATACAGCGCCTTGGTCGGCCGTTCGCCCGAGCGTGCAATGCGCTTCGGGCGAATGAAACTGTAGTACTCATTTTCGATCTGCAAAATGTTGGCGTTGAGCTGCTGGTACACGCCGTTGACCTTCACGCCGAGCTTCTCGTACGGCGGGTATGGCGTGGCGATCGCCCGGGATAGATCGCGCACGTACTCGGACAAACTATTGACCGATACGCTCAAGGTCGATTGATTCTTGTTGCGATAGCCGATGTCGCTCATGCGCAGCGAAGTGCCGTAAGGCTCGTACCCCGTGTCGGCGTCGAGCACGGCCAGCGTATTTTCGCGTCCTGCAAAAAAGCTGTTCGAAACCGCCGGCGAGGTGCCGAACAAGTACAGCACCAGCCAACCATAACGACGGTAGTTGCGCAGCACACCGAAATACTGCTCCGAAATGAATTCCTGCAGCGGCTGCTTCGATTGATTGACCGCCTCGAGCACGCCCCACAATCTCGGACTGAACGAGTAGTTGAAATGCACGCCGGAGATCGCCTGCATGATGCGCCCGTAGCGCACACCCAAGCCATGGCGATAGACCGTCTTCATGCGCCCGACGTTCGAGCTGCCGAACTGCGCCAGCGGTATGCTCGCGTCGCCGTCGATGGCGCTGGGCATGCTCGTCGCCCAGAGCAACTCGTCGTTCAAGTGGCGGTATACGAACTGATGAATATCGCAGAGGTATTGCAGCAGTTCCCAAGTCTCGCCAAACGGCGGCGTCACCAGTTCGATCAGCGACTCGGAAAAATCCGTCGTGATATGTTCATTGGTGAGCGGCGCTCCCAATGCTTCCGGATGGCGGGTCTGCGCAATGACGCCGTCCGGGGACACGCGCAATGACTCTTTCTCGACGCCCTTGCGCCCGCCGCGCAAGATGGCTCTTTCACCCGAATTGATAAGTCCCGCAAGGCGTTTTTCGAAGTTCTTATCCACCACGTTGCGCAACGTTATCCCCGGTTGATTCTTTACGGCAGTTCGGCGACGACTTCGATCTGTACAAGAAACCCGGGATCCACCAGGCGCTGCACTTGTACCCAGGATGTGGTCGGTAGCCGTTCCTTGTCGTAGAACTCAAAGCGCAAATCCGAGGCTTTTAGCAACGCGTCCATATCCGTCGTGTAAATCGTTTCTTTGACAACTTCTTCGAAGTCGGCTCCGTGGGCCGCAAGAGTGCGGCGTATATTGGAATAAGCGGCGCGCATTTGTCCGGCCATATCGCCGGCCGCAACCAGCCGCCCGTTCTGATCCGCGGCCACCGAGCCGGAAATATACAGCGTTTTGTCGATCAGGACGGCTTGCGAGTAACCGAAGTCCTTCTCGTAAGGGTTGAGGTGAAATACCCGCTTCACCCGCATCGGCGGCGCCTCGGGCTCGCGCTCGCAGGCGCTGAGGGCGAGCGCGGCGATGCAGGCGATCAGCACGAGGCGGCGTACCGTGCGCTTTTGTTCAGCGTTGGGCGGTGGGCATGCCTTCAGCACGGGAGCGCAGCGCACGCAGCATTCTGGGCAGATCTTTTCGCAGCACCGTTCGCACGACCCAGTGCGGCACCCAGAAGCCCGGTGCCAAATCGACCGTATAGTGCGCAATCGTGTAGTCGCCGTCGCTCTTCAGTTCCCAGGAGCCCCGTAGGGTTCGAAGATCCCCGGAAATCCGTTCGATTGTCACCATCGCCGGTCGATCGTACGTCGCGCGAATGACATAGGTTAACTTCGGTACGTACCAAGAATAGTTCATGACGTGGCGAATTTTTTGCCACGACTGATCCTGCGCGGTCTCGAGCACATCGCAAATCTCGAGTCCCGGCACCATACGCAACGATTCCGGACAGCTCGTTATCAGCGACCACACGGTTTCGCGGCTCGCGTGAATCCGCACGGTGGCGCTGGCGCTGCCGGTCTGTTCGGCCGGGTCCAATGACACCGAGATTGCGATATCGTTGCCGGCGGAGACGTCGGCGGTGAAATTCGCGGCCCGGGCCGCGCCCGACACCAGCAGAACTGCAAATATGAATAGGGTGCGCACCAGGTAGTCTGACTCCGGCTGAACAATATTGTTGGTACCAATTCGCAGCTACGCGGTTGATTTCAGGAAAACCCTTCATTTGGAAGCGTCCATCCAACTTTTCATTTTTGCCTCGAGAATGTCCAGCGGCATCGCACCCCCCTGCAGAACCTGCGAATGAAATTCCCGGAGATCGAAGCGGCCGCCCAGCGTCTGTTCTGCTCGCGCACGCAATGCGCGAAACTTCATCGCACCCGCGCACGCCAACGCCTCTGCAGGACTGGCCGCGTACCCGTCAATCAGAGATTGGGCGTCGACATCATCGACTCCAAGATGAGTGCGAAGATAGTCAAAAGCCTGACCTCGCGTCCAGCCTTTCGCGTGCAAACCGGTGTCGACCACCAAACCAACGGCGCAGCGCCGCATCGTGGCAGCCGCGTCCAGTTTCGCCGATTCGTCGCCGTACAGCCCCAACGTTTCCCCGAGCGAGGCGGCGTATAGACCCCAGCCTTGCGTAAAGGCAGCCTCGGCGCCGAAGCGCCGGAACCGCGGCAGGTCCGCTTGCTCCTGCTGAAGGGCGATTTGAAAATGCTCGCCCGGCAAGCCTAGCTGCAGGAAACCGGCTATCGAGAGGGTCCTCGCCGCCCTGCCGGTACTCACAAGAAGGATGCCTGCGCCGGGTGGACCGGCCTGGTAGTACAACGATGCAGCAGGCCGGGGCAGCCAGTCAGTGCCTTGAATCTCGAGATCCGACTTCGGAATCTGGGCAAATGCTTGAGGCAGCGCGGCCTGAACCTGGACCTGCAACTCCTTGTAGGCGCCCACCAGTCCAGTCGCGGCAACGGCTGCCGCCTCGTGCGGCGGCGCCTCTCCCAGGCGTTCGAGCTCAGCCGCGCCCATGCGGCTGATTTCATCGGGCGAGAGCGCACTGCTGGTCGCCCTTTTCACCAAAAATGCGTACCACTCACGGCCCAGCGGCAGTTCCGACAACGCGAGGCTCGTTCTCGCGCGTGGCAGGTATTCCTTTTGCAGAAAATCATGCAGCGCGCGATTGGCGGGCAGCAATTTCTCGGCAATCGCGCGGGTTAAGTCCGCGGTTAGCCGCGCCCGCTGCGGATCCTTGATGCTCTCCGGCATGGAACGCAGGGGCGCATAGAACACATTCGCGGAGTCATCCACGCCGAGACGCTCGAGGATTGGAAGCATGCGTTCGACCACGGAGCGAGGCGATGTATAGCCGCGGCGCATCCCTTCGCGCATGTTGGCCGTGGCCTGCTGCGTCCAACGCACGTAATCGTCAATGCGCCTCAGCCAATTCTCGTACTCGGCGCCGTTGGCAGCGGGCCGCTGCGCCAGTTCCGCGGCCTGCGCCGCGATTTGCTGCGTCATTCCGCCGAAGGGATCGATGGGCAACAACTCGTTCGGAAAGGTAAAAGCCTCGATGCTCATCTCGCGCCGACTGCGAAAAATGTCGTAGGTCAACCGCGACGGCGCGTCCAGGGTGTCGCGCGAAACGCCGAGCAATTCGCCGAGATAGCGGCGCTCGACATTCAATGAATCCGCGAGCAATTGCGGTGAAATGCCATCCTCCAGGCGTTCATCCCAGTAACGCTCGACAATTCGATTTAGTTGACCGGCCGGCGGCGGCGCTTTTGCCGCCGCCGGGGCAGGTGGGGACGGCGCGCCGCAGCCGGCAAGCGCAAAAAGCGCAATCCCGCACCCGACCTTCGAAGAAAATCCGCTCATGCATGGATTATATGCTGGCGCGTAGGTCCATAATTCGCGTACTTACCGCTAAACGGAGGCAGCTATGTTGGTAGGAGCGAGTCCGCGACGCGTCGCGATTGTCGGCGGCGTACGTATCCCGTTCGCACGCGGCAACGGCGCCTACGCGCAGGTGGGGAATCAAGAGATGTTGATTGCTGCGTTACGCGGCGTGGTCGAGCGATTTGGCTTGCGCGGTCAGCGCGTCGATGATGTCGCAGCCGGCGCCGTGATCAAGCATTCCAGTCAGTGGGACTTGACGCGGGAATCGGTGCTCGGGTGCGGGCTCGCGGCGGAAACGCCGGGACTGGATTTGCAGCGCGCCTGCGGCACCAGCCTGGAGGCGGCGATCCTGCTGGGCAACAAGATTGCGTTGGGGCAGATCGATTGCGCCATTGCCGGCGGGGTCGACACCGTGAGCGATCCGCCCGTGGCCTATCCGCGGAGTTTTCAGCAACTATTGCTGCGCAGTTATCGCGGCAAGACCGCCATGGCCAGAATCAAGCCTTGGTTCGGTTTGCGCCCGAAAAACTTCCGCCCGGTTCTGCCCGGGGTGACGGAGCCGCGCACCGGCCTGTCGATGGGCGAGAGCACGGAGCTCATGGTCAAAACGTGGGGCATCACGCGCGCGGAACAAGATCAACTGGCCCTGGAAAGCCATCAAAAAGCCGCAGCCGCTTACGCTGAAGGGTTTTACAAGGACCTGGTCATCGAATATCTGGGATTGACCCAGGACAATAATATCCGCGCTGATTCCACCCTGGAAAAACTCGCGCGGCTGCAGCCATCCTTCGATTTTTCCGGAGCCGGCACCTTGACCGCGGGAAATTCCTCGCCCTTGACCGATGGCGCCTCCGCCGTGTTGTTGGCCTCCGAGGCGTGGGCCCGCGAGCGCAACCTTCCGGTGCTGGCTTACTTGAGTTATGGCAAGGTCGCGGCGGTCGACTACATCGAAAAGAAAGAGGGATTGCTCATGGCTCCCGCCTACGCGGTGCCTCGAATGCTGAGCGATGCGAAATTGAAGCTCCAGGACTTCGACTTCTACGAAATACACGAAGCATTCGCCGGGCAGGTGTTGTGCACCTTGAAGGCCTGGACAGACCCGGCGTATTGCCGCGACAAGCTGCAGTTGCCGGGCACTCTGGGCACGATTGACCGATCCAAATTGAACGTTAAGGGAGGCAGCCTCGCCATCGGGCATCCGTTCGCGGCCACCGGAGCGCGAATTGTCGCGACGCTGGCGAAAATTCTCGATGAGGCCAAAGCCAAGCGGGGGCTGATTTCGATTTGCACCGCGGGCGGCATGGGCGTCACCGCCATTCTCGAACGCTGAGCTTGCTTGAGGGCGGACATTTGAACGCGCTATCCTCGAAGGCCACCCGGAGCCAGGCCTATGTCCGTTGAGCTTAAAGACCCGACATTGCTGCGTGAGCTGTGTTTCATCGACGGCGGCTGGAGTGCCGCCGACAGCGGCGCCACCTTGGAAGTGACGAATCCCGCCACATTGAAAAAATTGGGATCGATTCCGAACATGGGCGCGCCGGAAACACGGCGCGCGATTGCAGCGGCCGCGGCGGCGCTGCCCGCATGGCGGGCGCGTACCGCCAAAGAGCGCGCCGTCATCCTGCGTCGCTGGTTCGACCTGATGACCGAGAATCAGGAAGACCTTGCGACGCTGATGACCGCGGAACAGGGCAAGCCGCTGGCAGAGTCCAAAACGGAAATACTTTACGCCGCCTCGTTCATCGAATGGTTCGGCGAGGAAGCCAAGCGCTTGTATGGCGACATCATTCCGGGCCATCAAAGCGACAAGCGAATAATGGTGTTGCGCCAGCCCGTCGGTGTGGTCGCAGCCATCACGCCCTGGAACTTTCCAAGTGCGATGATTACACGCAAGGCCGGACCGGCGCTCGCCGCCGGTTGCACGCTGGTTTGCAAGCCCGCCACGCAGACCCCTTACTCGGCGCTCGCCTTGGCGGAGCTTGCCCACCGCGCAGGCCTTCCCAAAGGCGTGTTCAATATGATCACCGGCAGTGCGGCGGCGATCGGCGGGGAAATGACCAGCAATCCCACGGTGAGGAAGCTGACATTCACCGGATCGACCGAAGTAGGCAAGAAGCTCATGACCCAATGCGCCGGCACGGTCAAGAAGCTGTCGCTCGAGCTGGGCGGCAACGCGCCTTTCATCGTATTCGACGATGCCGATTTGGACGCCGCAGTTCAGGGCGCCTTGGCGAGCAAGTATCGAAACACCGGGCAAACCTGTGTTTGCGCGAATCGACTGCTGATTCAAGCCGGTGTTTACGACGAGTTCGCCAAACGGCTCAAGTCCGTGGTGGCGCAACTGCGCGTGGGCGATGGGCTCAAGGGGGTCACCGACCAAGGGCCGTTGATCGACGCCAAAGCGGTGACGAAAGTCGAGGAACACATTGCGGATGCACTGGCGTTGGGTGCCAAGGTCGCTTTGGGCGGCAAGCGCCATGCGCTGGGCGGCTCATTCTTCGAGCCCACCATTCTCACCGACGTTACGCCCAAGATGCTGGTGGCCCGCGAGGAAACCTTCGGGCCGGTCGCGCCGTTGTTCAAATTTGAAAGCGAAGCGCAAGCGATCGCGATGGCCAATGACACGGAATTCGGCTTGGCCGCCTATCTCTACACCCGCGATCTCGCGAGGAGCTGGCGGGTTTCAGAGGCCATCGAGTACGGAATCGTCGGATTGAACACCGGCATCATCTCGACCGAGGTGGCGCCGTTCGGCGGTGTCAAGGAATCCGGCATCGGTCGCGAAGGATCCAAATACGGCATCCTCGATTACACCGAGATCAAATACATCTGCGTCGGCGGGGTGAGTTAGCGACGCCGTGCTAGGACGCTTCCTCGAGTTTTCGCTCGCCGCACCCGACGTCCAGGCTTCACTGGATTTTTACATGGGTCTTGGCTTCTCTTGCGCCGAGGTGGGCGATGCGTGGCCGCATCCTTATGCCGTGGTAACAGACGGCCGAATCTGTTTGGGTCTGCATCAAGTACCCATCCCCGCGCCTTCGTTGACTTTCGTAAAACCCGACTTGCTCAAGCACTTGGACGCGTTCGAGCAAAGGGGAATCGAATTCGAGTTTCGTCACCTGGGCAATGATGTTTTCAATGAGGTCGGATGGCTGGACCCCTCCGGGCAGCTGGTGCGCCTCGTCGAGGCGCGCACATTTTCTCCCAGCAAACGCCTTGCCAACGACACTTCGCGCTGCGGCTATTTTCTCGAGATCGCCGTGCCGGCGCCGGATCGCGAATTGGCAAAGGCTTATTGGGAAGATTTTGGTTTCGTCGGCATGGAGGAGCCCGGCGATCGCCTGCCGCATATCGCCTGCACCAGCGACTTCATCGATCTCGGCCTGTACCACCCCGCCGATTTGCGGCGCGCGACTTTACGATTCGAAGTCGACGATGTGGGCGGCACTCTGGCTCATCTTGCCGACAAAGGCATTGTGCCGAATGGCGAATTGCCGCCGGGATTGCGCTCGGTACCGGCCGCGGTCCTGGTGGCACCCGAAGGGACGCCGATTCTTCTGACTAGTTCGTCGACACCGTAATCTTGAACTTCAGCTGCATGGCATCCTGCACCTGCAAGGCGCCGTGCAACAGGCTGTAGGGAACCAGCCCCAACGCCGTTTGCCGCAGTTCCATCGAGCCCTCCGCGGTAAAGCCATGTGCGTCGCCTTGCAAGGTAAGCGGTACCGATACTCGCGAGGTGTGTCCGGCCGCGCTGATTTCCACGTCCGCGATCAAATCATTCAACGTGCCGGTGAGCGACGCGCTCTTGACGGTGATGTCGGGATATTCCGCGGCATTCAGCACCGCGTTGCTCAGCATATTGCGCCGCGTACCCGCTTTGGCGTCTTCCGGTATGTCGCCCGGAAAGTCGCCGCCCTCTTCCTGTCGCGATTGCGCATCGTCGATCACGAAACTATCCGCTCGCAGCTTCAGCGAAAATGACGACGCCGGCACATCGGCGCCGATTTGCACCGATCCTGTTACCGCCCGACTGACCATGACGTGGTTGTGGCCCAGACTGGCCAGCGTTCCTGCTCGATATACCAACAGCCTCAATTCGGAGCCGTTCGAATCGATGGGGTATTCGCCGGGCGCGGGAAGGGATTGCAGGACCGCCTCAGCCGGTACCGGCCGCGTGACCGGCCGCGGTCGCGGCGCGGCGCATGCCGCCAAACTCAATATCGCAATCGCGATCGCAATCCTGTTGAACATCTGCCCTAGGCTCTGCGGCTTGCTAAACTAGGTGGCAGTTTGCAGCCGGAGACGAGTGATGCCAAATCAAAGCCCCCCGAACCGCTACAGTGCGGTCGCGCAAGGATTCCACTGGCTCATCGCGGCGCTCATCGTCGTGCAATTCACCCTGGCATGGTCAGCGGATGACCTGCCGCTCGGGGCGCGAAAGCTTGCACTCTTGGCGCGCCACAAGAGTTTTGGCATGACGATCTTGATGCTGGCGGTGTTGAGGCTGCTGTGGCGGCTGTTCAATCGCCCTCCGGAATTGCCGGCGGGCATGACCGGAATCGAAAGGCGGCTGGCGCGGGCAACCCACGTTCTTTTCTACGTCTTGCTGTTCGTCATGCCACTCACAGGATGGATGATGTCCTCCGCCAAGAATTACTCGGTGAGCTGGTTCGACCAATTCACCTGGCCCAATCTCATCGCACCGAACGAGCAAGCGTTCAATTTTCTCAGAACGACGCACGATACCTTGAGCTGGCTGCTTTTCGCGGTCGCGCTGCTGCACATTCTCGCGGCGCTCAAGCATCACTTCTGGAACAAGGATGATGTGCTCAAGCGCATGCTGCCATTCACAAAATCGGAGAAGCAATCATGAGAAATATTTATCTGGCCGGGACCGCCGCAATGCTTTTGGCCGCCACGGTAGCCGCCGCGGCCGTCGCGAGCTACACATCAGACCCGCAGCAGAGCCGCCTGGAGTTTGTCGGCGTTCAGGCGGGCGCCGAGTTCAAAGGGGTGTTTCACAAGTTCACCGCCAACGTCGACTTTGCGCCCGACACCCTGGCAAGCTCGCGAATCGACGTGCAGATCGATATGAATTCGGTCGATTCGATGGACAAGGACCGTGACGCGACCATCCGCGGCAAGGACGTCTTCGATGTCGCTCACAATCCGACGGCGCACTACGTCACCAAATCGATTTCGAAGACCGCCGCGGGCTTCTCCGCCGTCGGCGCGTTGACCCTGCACGGCGTCACCAAGGACGTTCCCATCGAATTTCAGTTCGTGCCCGGCGCCGCGGGCGCCAAACTCTCCGGCAGCGCCAAACTCAACCGCTTGGATTTCGGCGTGGGCCAGGGCGACTGGAAGAGCACGGATACCGTCGGCGACGCCGTGAAAATCAATTTCTCCTTGGTGCTGAAGCCCAAGGGCTGACATGCCGCGCATCTTTGACGATGTCGCCGAATGCGTTGAAAATACTCTAAGTCGCGTCGGATCTCGCATCGTCCTGGCCTTGCCTTTGGGGATAGGCAAGCCTAACCCGCTGGCCAACGAGTTCTACCACCGTGCGCGGCGCGATCCCGCCTTGAGCCTGACGATTTTCACGGCCTTGAGCTTGCGCGCACCGCACTGGCAGGGCGAACTCGAACGCCGCTTCCTGGAACCCTTGGTGGCGCGGCTCTTTGGCGGGTGCGTGCCGCTCGACTACGTAACCGATTTGCACGCGGCAGGCATACCTAAGAACGTGCGCGTCGTCGAGTTCTTCCTGGATCCCGGCGCCCTGCTCAACGTAGAGCACTCTCAGCGCCACTATGTCAGCAGCAACTACACGCACGTGGCGCGCGACGTGGCGGCTCAGGGGGTCAATGTCGTGGCGCAACTCGTCGCGAAACGCAGCGTCGAGGCACGCACTGAATACAGTCTGGGGTCGAATCCGGATGTCACGCTCGACTTGCTCGAACACCTGGCGCCGCAGCGGCGCGCCGGCAGAGACCTCGTCGTCATCGGCGAGATCAATCGGCAGATGCCCTTCATGTTCGGGCCCGCGGCGGTGGCCGCCGACACATTCGACTCGCTGATCGAGCACCCGCGCTACGACTACGACTTGTTTGCGCCGCCCAATCAACGCTTGCATACCGCGGACTACGCGATCGGCCTGTACGGCGCGCGCTTGGTGCGCGACGGCGGCACATTGCAAATCGGCATCGGCGAACTCGGCGAGGCGGTGGTTTACGCGCTGCAGCTGCGCCACCAGCAGAATGTGGAATTTCGGGAGATTCTGCACGGGCTCAAGGCTACCGAGCGCTTTGGCGCGGCCTTGGACCTAAACGGCGGCGCGTCGCCGTTCGAAGCCGGCCTCTATGGCTGCAGCGAAATGTTCGTTGACGGGTTTCTGGAGCTGTATCGCAGCGGGGTGCTGCGGCGGCGCGTTTACGCCGACGTCCGCATTCAGGAGCTGTTGAATCGAGGCGTCGTCAGCGAGCGCATCGATGACGAATTTCTGGCGGCGTTGGCAACTGGAGGTTTCGATAGTCCCTTGAGCGCCGCAGACTTCGCGGTGCTGCAAGACATCGGCGTGATTCGCAGCGACTGCCGCTACAGCAACGGGCGCATCGAGAATTCAGAAGGACTGTTTGCGCCCGCGATGCTGAACACAGCCGCCGGCCGCCGCGACTTGTTGACGCTGTGCGCCGGGCGCCAGCTGCGCGGCGGCGCTCTGCTGCACGGCTCGTTTTTCGTGGGCCCGCGCGGCTTTTACGCGGCGCTGCGCGATTTGCCCGAGGCCGAACGGCGCCAATTCTCGATGTGCGGAGTCTCCTTCGTCAATCAGCTCGACGGCGCCGATCACGCGTTGAAAATTGCGCAGCGCCGGCACGGCAGGTTTCTGAATTCCACCATGATGATGACGCTGCTGGGCGCGGCGGTGTCGGACGGATTGGCCGATGGCCGCGTCGTCAGTGGTGTCGGCGGCCAATATAACTTCGTCGCGATGGCGCATTCTTTGCCGGACGCGCGCTCGATTCTCACGCTGCGCAGCACGCGCGAAAAGTATTCCAAAGTGACCTCGAACATCCTGTGGAATTATGGGAACACGACCATTCCTCGGCATCTGCGCGATATCGTGGTGACGGAATACGGCGTGGCGGATTTGCGCGGCT
>DATNKC010000595.1:0-4723 GCA_035603615.1 Steroidobacteraceae bacterium
AATCGCCGCCGCTGAGCGCTGTCGCAGAACGTCGGGAGCCGGTGCACGCGAATCGGCTGCACCGTTGTGGCAGGCGGCGCAGTGGTTCTGAAACAGCATCTCGCCGCTGGAAGTCGCAACCTGTCCGCAAACGATGCGCGCTGATGCAATCGCGCCCAGCGCAAGAGCGGCCATCGATGTTCGACTCGGCATCCGCTTCAGGTCTACTTAAGAATGCTTGCGATGGGGAAAATTGATCAGACACCCCGGAGACACGACGGATGCCACCGCGACCGCCTTGTGGGCCAACAAGGCGTCCAAGGCGTCCGTGAGGTAGGGGTGGCGCACCGGGCGCTGCGATTCATAGTTCAATCGATCATCGATGGGCCCGTGATATAAAAGCGTCCACGTTTTCGGATCGATCACGAACACCTCGGCGGTCCGATTCACTCCCCACGCCTCGCCCACCTGCTGCGTGCGATCGAGCAATACCGTCATGCCGAATCCGAATTCCTCTGCCTCGCGTTGTACGGCATCACGCGTATCTTGCAGCGTCGGATTCAGCAGTAGAAATTCGATGTCCTGCGATCGATAGCGTTCGCGAATTTCACGCAGTGTCGGCACTGCCAGACGCACGATCGGGCAGCCATTGCTCTGGGTCATGATGACCACGGCCTTTTTCCCTGATAGCGCATAGAGCTGATGCGCGGCACCGGCCTGATCTGTCAGCGTGAAGTCCGCGATGTGGCCGCCGGGCGCCAGCGTCGCTGCCGATGACACGCCGCAGGCTGCAGCACTCAGCGCCATGAGGAGCATGTATCGAGCGCGGATCATCGCATTCGCCGAATCATGGACTGGCTTGGGCGGTTCTCGTCGGATTCGCATCCAGAGTGAGATAGCGGAAACGAATCACGCCGAACAACATCTCGTCCCAGGTTTGTTGCCCCCAGGGAACCACGCGATTAGGGTCCGGATTGGCTTTGTTTTGCGTGGAATTGTCGTACGTCATGCTGTACTTCACGGCAGTTCCCGCCGGCAGCACGATGGGTGATTTCAGCACGTAAGTCGTCTGCCAGTTGAATTCGTACCTCGGAACATTGAGCAGGACCTCTTCGTGCCCATCCGGGTATTGCGCGACGAATTCGGCCGCGGCTCCCCGGAAATGCGCGTGCGGATGCAGGCTGTAGACCAGCACCTCGCGGTCGAACTTGTACACGGCATCGTTCGTGTACGCCTTCGTGTTGGCGGGAATCTTGATGCGCGGATTCGCCATGATCGCCGCGCGATAGCGATACTGCGGCGGCTTGTCCATGAAATACAGGCCCATTTGCGTCACGTCCGACACGGGTTTGCCGTTCACCGTGTAGTGCGCTTGAAAGCCGAATTTCGCGCCCTTCTTGAGCAGAATGCCGCTCTCGGGCGGTATTTGCAGCGGCTCGGAACCCGGCACGTAATCGGCCAGACTGCCGTCGGTGTTATCGCGCTTGTCGCCGGGCGCCATTTCGCCGCCGATCGTGGCGATAATGTGGTGCAGGTTAGAACGCGCACCGGGCAAGAAGTCCACCGCGCGCACCCACACGTCGTGGTCGAGGGGATTGTCGACCGTCCACATTTGATACGGAATGACGCCCGTTGCGGGGACATCGAACTTGGGTAAATTAACCACCAGATCCGGGGTCCCCAAGGCCCATACCGGCCAGTCTTTTTTCACCGCCGTCAAAGGATCGGCGCCGCCGCCGCGCGGCGAACCGGCTTCTATCCAGTGCACCAGCGTCTTGGTCTCCTCCGCGGTCAGGGATCGGTCATTGCTGAACACGCCGTAGTGAGGGTCCGCGTGCCACGGCGGCATGCGCTTGGTTCTTACCACCTCGCGAATCATGGGCGAGAAGCCGCGCACCAGGTCGTAGCTCGACATCTGCCACGGCGCGATACCGCCGTCGCGATGGCAGGCGACACAGTGCTCGCTCAACATGGGCGCGATCGTCTTCTCATAAGAAATCTGCGCATGCGCGCTGCGGCGCTCGCGCTCCGGCATCACGATGTCGCAGCCGGCGGCATCGGTGTGGGCGACCTTGACCGGCGCGCCGGTCAAGGTGGCATCCAGCGCTGCGGCGACATAGTGATTTGCGCCTTTCTCAGCGGCGCCCCGATAAATCACTTTCCAATTCTGCGGATTGACGATCAGCACCTCGCCGTTGCGCGCAAACCCCAGCGATTCACCGATCAGCTGCAGTTCATCGGTCAACACCGGCAGGCCGGTACCGTCGGCCTTCGTCTCTTTGACGATCGAATCGGGTGTGTCCTTGAGGTTCGAGTCTATGGCCAAAAACTCGACGCCCTGAGCCTGATAGCGCGTGCGCAGCGCGTCCAAGGCTTTGGCCGCGGCGCGCGAGGCGGCGCAGCCATTGCCGGCGGCCAGCAGCACCACGGCCTTCATATCCGACAGATAGTAGAGTTCGTGCGATTGGCCGTTCTGGTCGTTGAGGCGGAAGTCATCGACGACATCGCCTGGACTTAAGGCAAAACTTGATCCCGCAACGCCACACAACGCCGCAACAAACAGGCCGAAACGCCGTAAATCACCCATGAAGAAACGCTCCCGTTATTACGCGGCGATTATACTACCGAGGTTTGCTGGGCGGCGAGCCAAGACTCAAGGTTCCGCCAGACGGAATCATTCGCCGTTGACGGCCTTGAGAATGGCGGCCGTATCCGCCCCCAGGAGCGGTGCAGCGCTGCCGATCCGTCCCGGTGTTTCGGACAATTGCACCGGCACGCCAATGACCCGAATGGGCCCTGCGACGGCATGTTCAACGACCGGTGTCATATTGCGCGCGGCGGTTTGCTCATCGTCGATCACTTCCTTCAGATTGCGCACCACGGTGGCGGGCACGCCGTGCCGCGCCAGCAATTCGACCCAGTATGCGGCGGGGCGCGAACGAAACATCGCTTCGAGCATAGGCTCCAGAATTGCGCGGTTCTTCACGCGCAATGGATTCGTGTTGTACGCGGGATCAGTGCCGAGCTCTGGTTTGCCGATGGCCTCGCAAAAGCTCTTCCAAAGCTTGTCGCTCGCCACCGCCAGTGTAATTTCCCGGTCTGCGCACTCAAAGTTCCGATAAGGAACGATGCCGTCGAACAATGTCCCCATCGGCTTGGGTACGACACCTGAGGCCAGGAAGCGGGCGAAGCTGGGCAGCATGGTCGACATCACGGTATCCATCATCGAGACATCGACGAACTGCCCACGGCCGGTTCGGTGGCGGGCCTCCAGCGCCATCATCGCGCCGATCAGGGAGAACAGTCCTGCGGTGATATCCGCAATTGAGTGTCCGGTCTTGACGGTTTCGCCTGCGGCGGTTCCCGTAATGCTCATCAGCCCGGAAGCGGATTGGATGATCAAGTCCATCGCCGGTTCGAGCCGTCTGGGACCGGTCTGCCCGTAGCCGGAGATCGAGACATAAATGAGACGCGGATTTGCCGCCGACAGCGATGCGTAATCCAGGCCGAGGCGGTTCATGGTGCCGGGTCTAAAATTCTCGACCAGGATATCGGCCTGAGCGGCCAGTTTCCGGCAGACTTCGAGCCCCTCGGGTGTCTTCAAGTCGATGGCAAGGCTTTGTTTGCCGCTGTTGAGGCCAACGAAATACGACGCATCGGTGCCATTGAACGGCGGGCCCCAAGTGCGTCCGATATCACCCTCGGGGCCTTCCACTTTGATCACTTTGGCGCCGTAGGCCGCCATCAGCATGGTGCAGTAGGGCCCGGCCAGGGCATGAGAGAAATCGAGGACGGTCAAGCCGTCCAATGGCGCGCTCGAATTTGTCATGGCGGGGAATCTTAGTCCATCAACTCCGGCTTGTCCCGCGCCGCGCAACTTCGTGTATCGTTTCGATGACCGGAGGAATCAATGAAACCATCGCTGTTTGCGCATCCGTTCGCGTCTTATTGCCAGAAGGTCTTGATCGCCCTCTACGAGAATGGCACGGACTTTATTTATCGTAAAATTGGACCCGAAGATCCCGACGCGATGAGCGAATTGGCTGAGCTTTGGCCTCTCAAGAAATTTCCCGTGCTCCTCTACGATGGACAAACCTATGTGGAATCGAGTGTCATCATCGAGCATCTCGCGATCCGTCATCCTGGCGCCGTTCAACTCATTCCCAAAGATCCGCAAAATGCGCTGGAAGTTCGCATGATGGACCGTATTTTCGACAATTACGTCATGACGCCGATGCAAAGAATCGTCGCGGACTTCATGCGCGCGACGAGCGATCGCGACCCGCTCGGGGTTGAGGAAGCACGCTCGATGCTCGATTCGGCCTATACCTGGCTGGATGGTGTGATGGTAAAACGGAACTGGGCGAGCGGCGGCGGCTTTAGCTTGGCCGATTGCGCCGCCGCGCCCTCGTTATTCTATTCGGACTGGGTTCATGAAATTCGCGATGGATTGCCGCACCTGCGCGCCTACCGCCAACGGCTGTTGGCACGACCTTCGGTCGCTCGCGCCGTCGATGAAGCCCGGCCCTACCGGCAATTCTTCCCGCCGGGAGCACCGAACCGCGACTAAGCCTTGGCAAACGCCTCGCGCATTTTGCCAATCCCGAACTTCCACACCTGATCGGCGTTTATGTGCGGCATGGAAGGAATTTCAGCCGGATTTACCGCGACATCCACGATGACCGGACCCGGCGTCGCGAGCGCCTGCGCCACCGTATCACGCAAAGCACTCGGCTCCGTCACA
>DATNKC010000596.1:0-7880 GCA_035603615.1 Steroidobacteraceae bacterium
GCACCGCCGTCCTGGGAGACCGCCGCCTAGGACTATTCCTACCCGGTTTTAGGAATTCAGGCATAAATTCTGGTATCGCTTTGACGTAGTCTTCGCCCAAAATATCCCAAATGGGGCGATGTTGAATCTGCACCTCAATCTCTCCGGCGGTTTGACCGGCGATATGTTCATTGCGGCAGTGCTTGACGCCTTCCCGCGATTCGAGGCGCGAGTGATCGCGGCTATCGATGCATTCGACGCGCCCTATCCGGTGGTTTGCTCTCTGATCGCGTGCTCTGACCACGACGTGACCGGGCATCGATTCGAGATCGAGCCCTTCGATAAATATTTCGGACACATACCACTCGCGTTTCCTCAAGAACTGGCGAGCTGGGAGTCGGTGCGCGAAAGGCTGGTCGGAGCCGAAATCGGCGCCGGCGTGCGCGCGCACGCCACCAAGATTTTCGAATTGTTGGTGCGCGCGGAGGCGGCCCTTCAGGGGATCTTGCCGGAGAGGGTTGCCTTCGAGGCCGGTGCTTGGAATTCGATGGCGCAGGTTGTAGGCGCGGCCACCTTGATCGATGCGCTGGACAAAGCGCAGTGGTCGGCCTCAGCGTTTCCCGCCGGCGGTGCGGTGACGCTCACCGGCGCCGCCATTGTCGATTACCTATGCCCCCCGCGCTCCCGCGGCCGGCCACAGCCTAAGGCAGGTTCCTTGGAGCGAAGCGGTACCGGGTTCGGCTCTCTGACGCTCCAGAACAACTACATGCATCTGTTATGTTTCGAGTCAGGCGATGCCGCATCTCTAGAGCGGGAAGATGCGCGCGCGCCGAGACGACCCGCCGGCAGCGCGGACCACCAAATCAGCCACTAAGACCAGCTGTGGGCGCGGCGGCGAGTAGGTCAATCCCCACGCGTTGCGGGGTCATCTTCCGCTGCCGCCCATCATCGCGACGTTACATGGTCTGCACATGTCGACGCGATCACTCCGGCCGCGCGAGGTTCGGCCCATGTACGTCTTGTGGGGCGTCCTCAAGGATACGATAAACGCGTGGGTCAAGCACAATGCGTCGAGTCTGGGCGCAGCGCTGTCGTTCTACACGCTATTCTCCATCGCGCCGATTCTGGTCATCGCGATGGCGGTGGCAGGGTCCTTTTTCGGCCCGCACGTTGCCGAAGCCCGGGTGCTGGAGCAAATGCGTGGTCTGCTTGGCGAGGCCGGCGCAGCGGCCGTGCAAAGCCTGCTTTCGAGCGCGCATCAAAGCGGGCTGAAAGGGATCGCCGCGGCGATTGGCGTGGTCACCCTGCTGGTCGGCGCAACCAGCGTATTCGGCGAACTGCAAAACACCCTCGACTATATTTGGAAGTCTCCGCAGAAAGATGGCGTCGTTTGGTGGCGCATCCTGCGTTCGCGGATTTTGTCCGTCGGCCTGATCCTAGGAGTCGGCTTTCTCTTGATGGTGTCGTTGATCGCCAGTGCTGCGCTGGCCGCATTGGGCGCGTGGCTAGGTGCATTCATGCTGCAATGGCGCGTCATTCTACCGGTACTGGATCTGGTCTTGAGCCTAGGCCTAACGACAGTCCTGTTCGCCATGATTTACAAGTATGTGCCTCGCGAGAAGATTGCGTGGGGAGACGTTTGGATTGGAGGTCTGGTCACGGCTGTGTTGTTTTCCGCGGGCAAACTGCTGATTGGCCTGTACCTGGGCCGCAGTTCATTGAGTTCCGCGTATGGAGCCGCGGGTTCGATCATGGTGCTGCTGCTTTGGATCTACTATTCAGCTCAGATTTTTTTGCTGGGCGCGGAGTTCACGCACGTATTTACCTACGCCATGGGATCGCGCTCCGGACACGCGCATCCGCGCCGCTGAGTAGTTATAATGACCGTTGACCCACCGTTGTCGTGCAATTCGATCTATGAAGAGAGACGAAATCAAAGAGGCGCTGCGCAAACGAGCGCTCGACTACCACGAGTTCCCCGTACCCGGGAAAATATCGGTCGCGGCCACCAAGCAGTTGCTGAACCAGAGCGATTTGGCGCTCGCGTATTCGCCCGGCGTGGCGGCCGCCTGCGAAGCTATTGTCGAGGATCCGCTGAATGTATTTCGATTTACGGCGCGGGGTAATCTGGTTGGGGTGATCACCAACGGCACTGCAGTGCTTGGGCTCGGAGCCATTGGTCCGTTGGCAGCCAAGCCGGTCATGGAAGGCAAGGCGGTCCTATTCAAGAAGTTTGCCGGCATCGATGTTTTCGACATTGAGATCGAGCAGCGCGATCCGCAGATGCTGATTGAAGTCATCGCCGCGCTGGAGCCGACATTCGGCGCGATCAACCTAGAGGATATCAAGGCTCCGGAATGTTTCATCGTCGAGCGCGAACTACGCCGCCGCATGAAGATTCCGGTGTTTCATGACGATCAGCACGGCACCGCGATCATCGTCGGCGCGGCTTGCCTCAACGGTCTGCAGGTCGTCGGCAAGCACATTGCACAAGTGAAAATGGTTGTCAGCGGTGCCGGCGCAGCGGCTCTCGCCTGCGTCGACTTGCTGTTGGATTTGGGGCTGACGCGCGAAAACGTGTGGCTGACCGATCTGGCCGGAGTCGTCTATGAAGGACGGCAGGAGCTGATGGATCCGGAAAAGGCGCGATTCGCGCAGCCCACCTCCGCGCGCACGCTGGCCGAAGTCATCCGCGCCGCGGATGTGTTCCTGGGGTTGAGCGCGGGCGGCGTGCTGACGCAGGACATGGTGCGGGCCATGGCGTCGAAGCCGCTCATCTTGGCGCTCGCCAATCCCACCCCTGAGATTCTGCCCGAGGAGGTCAGGGCGGTGCGAAGCGACGCAGTGATCGCCACCGGGCGCAGCGACTACCCCAATCAGGTCAATAACGTCCTGTGTTTTCCGTTCATTTTTCGCGGCGCGCTGGATGTGGGCGCCACGACGATAACCCGGCAAATGGAAATTGCCACGGTGCACGCGATCGCGGAATTGGCGCGACAGGAACAAAGCGATATCGTCGCCGCCGCCTATGGCGGCATCGAGGATCTGGCGTTCGGTCCCGAATACCTGATTCCGAAACCTTTCGATCCGAGGCTGATTGTGAAGATCGCCCCGGCGGTCGCCAAGGCCGCGATGGAGTCCGGCGTCGCGACTCGTCCCATCGATGATTTGGAAGCTTACGGACAGCGACTGCTGCAATTTGTCTATCACAGCGGAACTCTGATGCAGCCGATTTTCGTCGCGGCTCGCCAAGTTGCTGCGCAATGCAGCCGCGTGGTTTATGCGGAGGGCGAGGATGAGCGCGTCCTTCGCGCCGTGCAAATCGTGGTGGATGAAAAGCTGGCGGTCCCCACTCTGATCGGCCGCCCTGCGGTCATCGAGCGTGCACTGAAACGTCATTGCCTTCGCCTGCGCATCGGCGAAGATGTCACGATCGTCAACCCCGAGCAAGACGAACGATTTCGAGAATACTGGCAGGCGTACCACAGTCTTACGGAGCGCGCCGGCGTCACCGCGCAATATGCGCGGCTCGAGATGCGGCGCCGTACAACACTGATCGGTGCCATGCTGTTAAAAAAGGGCGAAGCGGATGGAATGATCTGCGGAACCATCAGCACGATGGGCCGGCATTTGCACTATATCGATCAGGTGATTGGACATCGAGCCGGGGCAAGCGTTTATGGGGCGCTGACGGGCTTGATACTTCCTGGCCGGCAGGTGTTCATAGTCGACACTCACGTCAACCTCGATCCCAGTGCGGAGCAGCTCGCGGAACTGACACAACTCGCGGCGGATCAGCTATCGGCTTTTGGTCTCGTGCCCAAAGTGGCCTTGCTGTCGCACTCGAACTTTGGTTCCAGCAATGCCGCCTCGGCGCTGAAGATGCGCGCCACTTTGGCGCTGTTGCGCGCAAAAATGCCGGATCTAGAAGTGGATGGGGAAATGCACGGCGACGCCGCGCTGGACGAGGCGGCTCGGCGCGCCGTTCTCGAGCGCAGCACGCTGCACGGCACCGCTAATTTGCTGGTGTGCCCCAATTTAGACAGCGCCAGCATCGCTTACAATTTGTTGAAGTCCGCTGCCGGCCAAAACGTCGCGGTGGGTCCCATTCTGCTCGGCTGCGCGGCAGCGGCACATATCCTGACTCCGGCCGCCACGGTGCGTCGATTGGTAAACATGACCGCGATTACCGTCGTCGATGCCAACAAGGCGCTCCACGTGGCAAAAAGCGTATCCCTTTAGTATCGCCGAGGGCTTTGGGTTGTCGCTCACCGCTCACTAACCGCGCCGCGGTCGGTCGCATCGCCGGCCGGCGGGCCTGAACTGAACCGCCCATGTTCTCAACGGTCTATTGCAATAGGGCATCAAGTGGTATGCCAGACTCAAGACCCGGGTTATTGGACCCATATCGGGACATTACGCCATGCAGTACAGCAAACGAATCCTGACCTCGGCCGCTATGGTCGGGCTTCTCGCCTTGCCCGCGCTACCGGTGTTGAGTGCCGGAGACGACACGTCGGCCGGCGGCTCCGTTGTTGCAGGGACCTGGGAGCATCACCAGGCGAGATTCTCCTACTTCGGGATTACCACGCTCTACAGCTGCGACGGCCTCGAAGACAATACGCGCGCGTTGTTGGTGCACTTGGGAGCACGTCAAGACGCCAAGGTCATGGCCCTTGGATGTCCGCACGGATCCAGCGTTCCGGGCCGCAACGCCATTGTGGACGTCGATTTTTACTCGCTTTCGCCGAGCGCCGATGCCAATGCCGCCAACACCGTGCCGGCTCAATGGACGGCGGTACAAGTCAATCCAACTCACCCCCATTTTATGGGCCGCGGCGATTGCGAGCTCGTTGGCGAGCTGAAGGACCTCATCTCGAAGAATTTCAGTCTGCGAGATCTGAACTACCGTACCGACTGCGTGCCTCACCAGCTGACCCTCGACGACTTCTCGGTTAAAGCCCAGGCGCTCAAGCCGCTGCCGGCTGCCGTCGCCGCGGCGACACGCTAGCGCGTCGACACACCAGCGCAGCGAGAGGCTAGGGCAGCGAGAGGCTGGGGCAGGCAGCGAGAGCTCGGTGCGAGACGGCTCTCGCCAGGGGCTAGCGCTGGTAGGCGCGATTCTTCCATCTGGCGCCTTTGCCCCGCCAGTAGTTCACGGCTGAGGCGGCTGTCGCAGCCATGTAGAACAGCGCAATCAAAGGCAGGGCAAGTGCCCACAGCTTGTTGCGCTTATAGCGAGTCAGTGTCGGCATATAGCTGGTCGCGGCAAGCGCGCAGGCGGCGACCCCGCAGCCGAGACGCCAGCCGCTGCCAAAAACGGCTTCCCAGGGCGGCACCAACCAGACGATGCCGAGCCCCGCCATCGTGAGGACTAATAGCGCCGTTGAATAGCGCAACTGGGTGAACGCAGTACGCGAAATCATTTGCCAAAGATCGGCAACCTTTGGATAGAGGCGGATCGAAGCGGCCAATTCGGAGTGGGCGAGAAAAATCGGGCCGCCTCGCTTCACTGCCTTCGCCAGGGCCACATCGTCGATGAGGGCATCCTTAATGGCTTCAATCCCGCCGATGCGTTCAAGCGCTTCGCGCCGCACCAGAACCGTGCCTCCCGCGGCCGCGGCCACCCTGGAACTTGCGTCGTTAACCTTGGCGAAGGGGTACAACATTTGGAAGAAATAGACGAACGCCGGGACGAGCATGCGCTCCGCGAGGCTGCTGCAATTGAGCCTCACCATTTCACTGACCAAATCCAGTTGTCCGCTTTGCAGCTTCGCGATCAAGGAAGCCAGATGTGTGGGCTGGTGCACGATGTCCGCGTCGGTTAGCAGCACCAGGGCTGAGCGGCTGGCCGCAATTCCTTCGTGTAAGGCCCAGAGCTTCCCCGACCAACCCGCGGGTTTCGAAGTCAAACGCATGATATGAAGCTTTGCCGCGGAACCGGCGAGCTCGGCGGTGGCGTCGGTCGAATTGTCGTCGACTAAAATAACGCGAAAGTTGCCGCCATAATCCTGCGCCAGCAGCGAGCCGATCGCGGCCTGAATCGTTTCGGCTTCATCGCGGGCCGGAACGATGATATCGACGTCGGGAAATTCTGCCGGTGTCGCCGCCGGCAATTGCGGGCGCGACCGCCAAAATGCACCGTGCGCGAAGAACAGATAGAGCCACGCGCACAACGACAAGAAGGCGAGCATCGCCGGCACCTTAAGTCAGATCGGTTGTTCCAGCGATTTCGCCAAGGGAGTAAACAGCTTGGGTCCGGATGCGGTCATGTACCAGCAGTCCTCCAATCGAATGCCGAATTCGCCCGGTGTATAGAGTCCCGGTTCGTCTGAAAAGCACATGCCCGCTTGTAGCGGCGTCGTGTCGCCATGCACGAGATAAGGCGATTCATGGCCATCGAGACCAATGCCGTGACCGGTGCGATGTGACAGCCCAGGCAATCGATACCCAGGACCCCAACCCTGGCTTTCATAGTACTTGCGCACCGCGTCGTCGATGGTGCCCACGGGAACATTGATTTTGGCGTTTTCCAACGCAATTTCCTGGCCGCGCTTGACGGTATCCCAGACTTTTCGCTGCCGGGCGTTTGGCTTGCCGAACACCCATGATCGAGAGATGTCGGATTGGTAGCCGTGCACCGCACAGCCGCAATCCATGAGAATCACCGAGCCCTCGCGTATTTTTTGCGGCTTCACAGAGCCGTGAGGATAGGCAGAAGCCTCGTTGAGCAGCACGAGCGAGAATTCGGGTGAGCCACCGAGCGAGATCGTCGCATGATCCATCAACGCGCCGATGTCAGGCCCACTCATCCCTAAGGCGACTTGTGCATGCACCTGGCGCAGGGCCTCGATGGTCACATCGTTCGCTACCTGCAGCAACGCCAGTTCGGCCGGAGACTTGATCAGCCGACACGCTCGCACGATCGGATCGGCAGGGATGATTTCATACGCGCTGGACGCCTCGCGGATGCCGGCGATAATGAAAAAACGCATGGTCGACTCGGCGGCGAGCACGCCTGAGTTGATGCCGCGATCTTTGAGTCCCAGCACGACTTTTTCAAACGGGTTCTCGTGTTCGTCCCAGGGCCGCACATCGCCGCCCACTTGCAAGGTCTCGCGAACCGACGGTTCTTCGAAGGCGGGCGTCACGACCAGCACTTCGCCGGAGGCGGGAATGACCGCCAGAGTAGTGCGTTCGGATCGGCGCCAACGGATTCCGGTGAAATATTCGAGGCTCGAGCCTGATTCGACCAAGAGCGCCGCGACCTTGCGTTGCGCCATGAGCGACTGTGCTTTTGCGATGCGTGCATGGCGCTCGTCGACGGAAATTGGCTTGGCGTCACCGGTCAGAGACCTGAGGGGCGGGGTTGAATCACGCGCAAACGCAACACCTCCGGCCAGCAGAGGCGAGGCGGCAGCACCTTGCAAAAAGACTCGGCGAGTGAGCATGGGCATCCTTGGATTGAGCGGCAGCCCGTTAGGATACTGCAATTCCCGGGCGAAATTCCGACAGCGAGTCACTTCGTGATCCTACAGTCGGCAAATCGGCACTTCGTATGATCGTGTCTCGCCTCAGACGTGTCGGCCGTTCGCCGGCGATTTTCGCAGGAGACAAGCCATGGGCATCAATAAAGATCAGGTGGAAGGACGAGTCAAGGAAGCGGCAGGAAAAGTTCAGGAAGTCGCGGGCAAAACGGTTGGCAGCACGACCCAACAGGTCAAGGGAGCGGTGAACAAGGCGGCGGGGGCGGCGCAAGCAAAATACGGTGACGTCAAGAACGACATGAAAAAGAATTCGAAACAGGACCACTAGTCGGAAAAGCCATGCGCTGCCCGTCCCGGCGGCGCATGGCGCTTTTAAAGCTGGCCGCCGCGCCTCAAGCAGCCTCGCGCGATTCT
>DATNKC010000597.1:0-20926 GCA_035603615.1 Steroidobacteraceae bacterium
CTTGGCGCCGCGGCGCTTGCCTTCGATCAGCGCGTGGCCCGTGAGGCGCGCGCCGCTGACACCGTAGGGATGGCCCACCGCGATCGCGCCGCCGTTGACGTTCAGGCGCTCGTCCGGAATCCCGAGCTTGTCGCGGCAATAAATCACCTGACAGGCAAAGGCTTCGTTCAGCTCCCATAGATCGATGTCGCTGACCTTGAGCCCCGCGCGCTTGAGCAGGCGCGGCACCGCAAACACGGGGCCGATGCCCATTTCGTCGGGCTCGCATCCGGCAACCGCGAACCCGCGAAAAATCCCCAAGGGTTTGATGCCGCGCTTCTCGGCGAGCTTTAAATCCATGACGACGCAGGCGCTGCTGCCGTCGGAGAACTGACTGGCGTTGCCCGCCGTGATCACCCCACCCGGCATCGCCGAGCGAATCTTCGAAACGCCTTCCAGCGTCGTATCCGGCCGAATGCCCTCGTCGCTTGAAATCGTGACCTCGCGGGTACCGATCGCGCCGGTGTTCTTGTCAACCACACCCATGGTCGTGGTCATGGGAGCGATTTCATCCTTGAACTTGCCGGCGGCCTGTCCGGCGGCCGCACGCAGTTGGCTGCGCACGCCGTATTCGTCCTGCGCCTCCTTGGAAATGTTGTAGCGCTTGGCCACCGTTTCCGCCGTCTGCAGCATGCTCCAGAACAGCGTCGGCTTGTGCTCATCGATCCAAGGATCGCGGCGCATGTGCATATTCGTCTCATTCTGCACGCAAGATATGCTCTCGAGTCCACCGGCGACGATGACCTCTGCGCCCTCGGTCATGACGCGTTGCGCTGCCAGGGCAATCGACTGCAATCCGGAACTGCAGAATCGATTGATGCTCAAGCCCGCGGTGGTGATCGGCAGACCGGCGCGCAGCGCGATCTGGCGCGCGATGTTGCCGCCGGTCGTGCCCTCGCCGAACGTTGATCCCATGATCACGTCCTCGACTTCCGCCGGGTCGATCCCGGCACGGGCGACTGCGTGCTGCACGGAATGCGCGCCCAGCGTGGCGCCGTAGGTCATATTGAATGCGCCCTTCCAGCTCTTGCCGAGCCCGGTGCGCGCGGTGGATACGATGGCAGCTTCTGTCACTTGTCTGATCCTTTATAGGCGCTGAATGTTTTACCTTCCTGGGCGAGGCGCGCGAGCAATGGTGCCGGTGTCCAGAAGGCCTTGTCGGCGCTCGGCTGCACGGCGATGGCCTTAAGCGCGCGCTCCACCTCGCTCAATCCCACTTGATCGGCATAGAACATGGGTCCGCCGCGCCAAGGGGGAAAGCCATAGCCATTGAGATACACGATATCGATGTCGGAACTGCGCTGTGCGATCCCGTCCTCGACGATGCGCGCGCCTTCATTGATCAGCGCGTAGATGCAGCGCTCGACGATCTCCTCGTTCGATACTTTGCGCGGCGTGATGCCCTTTTGCTGCCGGTACTTCTCGATGATCGCGGTAACGGTCGGATCGGGGATGGCGTTGCGCGAACCGGCTTCGTAGCGGTAGAACCCTGCCCCGGTTTTCTGCCCGAACCTGCCCGCCTCGCACAGCTCGTCGGCGACATTTGACAGGTCCCGGCCCGGATTTTCGGCCCGACGGCGCTTGCGCGCGGCCCAGCCGATATCGAGTCCGGCCAGATCGCTCATGCGGAACGGCCCCATCGCCATGCCAAAATCTTCCAGGGCTTTGTCGACCTGGTTCGGCAACGCGCCGGCCATGATCAGATCGTGCGCGGCCGCGCCGTAGCGGGCCACCATTCGATTGCCGATGAAGCCATCGCAGACGCCGGAAATGACCGCGACCTTGCCGATCTTCTTGGCCAATTGCATCGCGGTGGCCAGCACGTCTTTCGCCGTCTGGGCGCCGCGCACGATTTCCAGCAAGCGCATGACGTTCGCGGGACTGAAAAAATGCAGACCGATGACATCTTGCGGCCGCTTGGTGAATTTCGCGATCTCATCCAGGTTCAACGCCGAAGTATTGGAGGCAAGGATGGCGCCTTGGCGCACCACTTGATCGAGTTTTTCGAACACCTCCTTCTTGACGTCCATGCTTTCGAATACCGCTTCGATGACCAGGTCGACGTCCTTCAACAGCGCAAAGTCGAGGGTCGGCGTGACCAGCGCCATGCGTTGATCGAGCGCGGCCTCCGTCAAGGTGCCTTTCTTCAAGGCGCCGCCGTAGTTGCGCCGCATGGTGGCGAGGCCCTTGTCGAGAGCCTCTTGCTTCATTTCCAAAAGCACGACCGGAATGCCCGCATTGATGAGACTCATGCTGATGCCGCCGCCCATCGTGCCCGCACCGATGATGCCGACTTTGCGGATCGGGCGGGTCGGTGTGTCGTTCGGCACGTCGAGAATGTGCGAGGCCGCGCGCTCCGCTTGGAATACATGCCGCAGCGCCGCGGACTCCGGCGACAACATCAGCATGGTGAACAATTCACGTTCGCGCTTGATCCCCGCATCGAAGGGCCGGTCGAAAGCCGCGGCGACCGCTTCCACGCAAGCGACCGGTGCAGGATAGCGGCCGGCGACCGCCTTGGCGGTATTGCGCGCGAATTGAAAAAACGCCTCGTGATTCGGCATGTTGACCTTCAGGTCGCGCACGCGCCGCACGCCCAGCTTCTCGGTCACGACTTTGCGTGCGAAGCGCAAAGCCGCGTCCAATAAATCGCCCTCCGCGAAGGCGTCGAACAACGGCGTGCCGCGCAGCTTTTCGGAAGGCACAGTGGCGCCCGAGACAATCATGTTGAGGGCGGCTTCGGCACCGATCACCCGGGGCAGGCGTTGGGTTCCGCCCGCGCCCGGCAAGAGACCCAATTTCACTTCCGGCAGCGCAATTTTTGCGCCCGCCGCCGCCACGCGATAATGGCAGCCGAGGGCCAGTTCCAGGCCGCCGCCCATGCAAATGCCGCCGATTGCGGCGATCACCGGCTTGGCGCTGCCCTCCACCGTGCTGATGACCGTCATGAGGTGCGGTTGGGTGGAAGCCCGCGGCGTACCGAATTCACGGATATCCGCGCCCCCGGAGAATCCCGCGCCGGCGCCGATTAGGACGATGGCTTCGACCTTAGGGTCTGCATTGGCCTGTTCAATGCTCGCGACGATCGCATGACGCAATTCCAGACCCAGGCTATTGACCGGCGGATTGTCGAATTTCAGGACCGCGATGCCGTCTTTGATCTCCAAGCCAGCCTTATTCGTACTCATTCGTTATTCCACTCTGCAGAACTGGGTTCCGTCGTTTTGGCCGACTAATGTAACAGCGCACACCACTGTTTGAGAAGTTAAAGGCGCGGCTTCGCGGGCGAGCACGACGCTGCCCGCCGAGCCCGCACTGCGCGAGGCGGCCAAAGAGATTATGACCGGCGGCCGGGGCGCCCCAGCGCGCCCGACCGCCTCATTCGAGCGTCGCTAGACGGCGGCGCGCTTGTACAGAACGATCAATTCGCCCCACGCCTTTTCAGCGCCGGCCTCATTGTAGAGCGGCTTGCCGTCAGGCCCATTTGGCATGTCCTTGACGCACCAGCCGTGATTGCAGCCATCGTAAACCTCCTGCTTCTCCGGAAGGTTGGCCGCCTTGTACGCTTCCGCCAGCTTGGTCTTCGCGTCGGGTTGGCGCTGATCATCGTTCGCGGCGATCGCGAAATAGAATTGCGCCTTCATCTGCGGCACTTTTAGATGCGGACTGTCGGGCTTATCAGTAACCAAGCCGCCGCCATGGAAGGAAGCCCCTGCGCCCACCCGCGTCGGATTCGCGGCCGCCGCTTGCATGGTCATCGGTCCGCCCATGCAATAGCCGAATACGCCCATTTTGGCTTTTTTGTTGACCATCGCCTGCGCGTCCAAGAACTTCACGTAGGCAGTCGTGTCGGACATCACCGCGGCGTCGGTCATGGGCTCGCGCACCTTGGCGATTTTTGCGCGATCATCCGCACTGGTGAAATCGAGCGTGCCCGGCAGGCCCGGCGCCTTGGTGGTTCGATAATAGGGATTCGGCACGAGCACGGCGTAGCCATTCGCCGCCAGGCGCTTGGCCATGTCGCGCATCGTCGGCCGCAATCCAAATATGTCGACGAATAGAATGACGCCCGGCCACGGCCCCTTGCCCTTCGGATGAATCAGCGCGGCGTCGCAGGTGCCGTCGGCGGTTTTCACTTCGACGTCGGTGTCGACCATGTCGGCGGCAGCGGCGGAAGATCCGGCCGCGGCGGTGACGCCCGCTGCCAATGAGAGCGCAGTGAATTCTCGGCGAGAAATCTTGTTGGAGTCGTCGGTCATGTCGATATCCTCGAGAGCAAAAAGTGATTATGGGAGGGGGCTGAAGTATAGGCCGAACCCATGGCGCTTGAAACGTGAGGTAAGCGCCGCGCAGCGGTCACGAGTTGTTTTTATTCGGCGCGGAGACCCGCACGATCAGTGCATCCACCGCCATCATGGTGGAACCCGAACAGATGATGGGGTTGATGTCGAGTTCCGCAATCAAGCTGCGCTGGTCTGCGGCAAACTCGGAAACCCGGACCAGGATGTCGGCGAGTCGCGCCAGGTCGACGGCCGGCGCACCTCGAAAACCGCCAAATAGCGCGGAGCCCTTTAAACGCAGCAGCATGCGCATGGCCTCGCCGGCGTTGATCGGCGCGAGCTCCACCGACGAATCGCGCAACAGTTCGACCAGCACCCCGCCGAATCCGGCCACGACGAGCGGACCGAACAAAGGATCAATGCGCGCGCCCGCGACCACTTCGACGCCGGCGGGCACCATGGGCTGAAGCAACACACCCGAGATCTTCGCCTCGGGGGAAAAGCGCCGGGCATTGGCGAGAACGCGCTCATAGGCCGCGCGCAGTTCATCCGGGGTGCGAAGATTCAAAGCGACGCCGCCCGCTTCGCTCTTATGAGAAATGTCGGGCGACTCGACTTTCAGCGCCAGCGGAAATCCAAGTTCCGTCGCCGCGCACAACAGCCTATCCAAGGAGTCGGCGGCGAGCTCCCGCACGCTGGGGATTCCATACAACTCGAGGACCGCCTTCGATTCTCGTTCCGTCAGCCGATCGTTCGGCGCGTCAGCGATTAATCGCGCGGCCTGCCGCGCCGCACCGAAGTCCGACACGCGCTTCACATCGCGCTCGCCTCGTTGCGTCAAGTCCGCGCGGTGATGCCACGCGGCGAGGGTGCGGAAACAGCGATCCATGGAACGAAATAACGCCACGTGCGTATTGCTTTCCGCCTCCAGGGTGCCCGGACCCTGCAGCCAGTTGGAGATCAATACGCTGCAGGTGATTTTGCCGTAGTGCTCAGCTTGAGTCCCCAATGATTCCAAGCGCGACTTGTACATCTCGAACGCCAATGTCTGCGGCACGACGAGCGCGCCATACGCGGCGTCCGACAGCAATGCATCGCTGCACGCCGGCATCGACAGCGGGTTGTTCACCACCTGCCCGGTCACATCGCAGGGATTGCGCGCCGAACCGAAATCCGGAATGTTCGCTTCTAGAATGCGCCGCACCTCAGACCCGGGTTGCGGCAATGAAATACCGTGCGCCTCGGCCTTATCGGCGGCCATGATGGCCGCGCCGCCGGAAGCGGCGAGTACGGCGATGCCCCGCGCCTTAGGAGGAGGGGCTTTGGCAAAAAACTGAGCTGCCTCCATCAAGCCCTCGAATTCTTCCACCACGACGGCGCCGCCGCGCTCGAAGGCGGCGCGATACGCACTGTCCGATCCGGCGAGGCTGCCGGTATGCGAAATCGCCGCTTCGGCGCCCAGAGCTCCCGTAGCCGTTTTATGAATCAACAGGACCTTCCCGCGGCGCCATGCGATCTGCGCCGCCTCGAGCAAGCGCTGCGGATGCGCCATTCCTTCGAAGACACACGCGATGGCATGACAGGATGGTTCGTCCGCCAGATAAGCGACCAGATCCGCGACATCGACATCGGCCTGGTTGCCCGCGGAGAAGGCGTGACTGATCGATACGCCGCATTCGATCGCCTGGGCCAAGGATTGCGACAGGGCGCCGGATTGACTGGCAATGCCGATGGACTTGCCGGGCAGGTCGCGCGGCGCCGGATAATCGGAAAAGGAGATGCGCGCGCGGCGCACGTAATTGGCAATCCCCAGACAATTGGGTCCCAGAATCTTCAGTCCGGAGTCGAGCCCGATGCTTTCAAGGCGGCACTGAAGATCGATTCGCTCCGGCAACTGAGTCTCGGCGTAGCCGGAGGCGTACAAAATAACCCCTCCGACGCGCAGCTGCGCGGCTTCCCGCACGATATCTTCGACGGCATCGCGCGGCGCGACCACAGCCACGCAGTCCGGATTCTCTGGCAGCGACGCCATGGATGGGTAGCAGCGCCGATCGCCGATCAAGTCGTACTTGGAGTTCACCAAGTAAATGTTGCCGCCGAAACCGGCGAGATTCGTCAGTACCCTGTCGCCGAAGGAGCCGGTCTTGGGCGAGGCGCCGACAATGCAGACATGCCTCGGGTTGAGAACGCGGTCCAACTCCGCATGCCGATAAACCGGCCGCGTCGGTGTGGAGGATTTCACCTCGGTTGCCTGCAGCGGAACATATGGCGATACTGCACAACATGGACATACTGAAAGGCAAAACCGCGATCGTCACCGGCGCCGCTAGCGGCATTGGGCGCGCGAGCGCCATGCTGTTCGCCGCCGAAGGCGCGGCGGTCGTCGCGCTGGACCGCGCTGCCGAAGTTGAAGCGACGGTGGCGGCGATTCGAGCGGCAGGGGGACGTGCCGTTGCCCTGATCAAGGATTCCTCGGCGGAGGCCGATGTCGCCGGCGCGGTGGCCACGGCGCTCGAGGAATTCGGCAGCCTCGACGCCTGCTATGCGAATGCCGGGATCAGCGGCGGCCTGGTGCCTTTTTTCGAAGAAACCGTGGATCACTGGATGGAAGTGCTCAAGATCAATCTGATCGGCACGTTTCTGCTGGCAAAGTATGCAGCGAGGGAAATGGTCAAGCAGAAACGCGGCTCGATTATTTGCACCGCATCCGTCGCCGGCCTGCGCTCCGGGGCCGGCGGTGTTCCCTACAGCGCCAGCAAAGCGGGCGTGATTAGTCTGGTGCAGACGGTTGCCTACCAGCTGACGGGCACCGGCGTGCGTATCAATGCCATCTGCCCGGGCCTGATTGAAACCGGCATGACGCGGCCGATGTTCGAACGCGCACGCGAGCGCGGCACCGAGCGCAAGATCGGCCAACTCAATCCCTTGCAGCGTTCCGGCGTGCCGCAAGAAATTGCGCAGACTGCATTGTTTCTCGCCTCCGATGCGGCCTCCTATGTCAATGGTCAAGCGATTGCAGTGGATGGCGGGTTATCCAGCTCGCACCCCATCGTCAGCACGCGCCATCAAAGTTAAAAAAATGCCGCACCCCTGGGCGCGGCATTTTTCAAATTCTAACCTTCCGGTGATTACTGTTTTTTCGTGCCGCTCGGCGCCGGGGGCGCCGCCGCCGTCTTGTTGGCCGCCGCTGCTTTGGCTTTCTCCGCGGCAGCCGCCTCGTCAGCGCGGGCACCGGAGAGAATTCCCTCGAGCGCATAGTTGCCTTCGTGGCAGGCGTACTCGAAGATTCTTCCCTTCGAGGGCGTAAATTCGTATTCACCGCTCCACGGCCGATCCCACACGGTCGGATCCTCGGCCTTGAATTGATAGAGAATGCGATTCGGTCCGACGCGCGTGAAGCGTTCCGTGACCCTCAGTTCCCGCCACGCGCCGCGCAGTGCGGTTGCCTCCGGGAAATTCGTGGTTTCAACCACCAGGGTCGGACCTTCGTACCAACCGATGGAATCGCCCATCCACGGCCGTTCGCCGTCGGTGCGATGCTTGCCGCCGATATGAATCATGCGCACGTCATGAACCATTTCAACCACAATGGCCACCGTGTCTTTGCTCTGCGCGATTTCATAATTATTGTTGTAGAGCAGCGGCAGCATCACCGGACCCGCGCTGTAGCCAAACGAAGTCAGACAACGTTCTGCCAGCGTTTGATTCTCGGGATTCTCGCCATAGTGCGCACGCATATACATGTTGGGAACCGTGACACCCGCCTTGTAGGGCGGCAGCCGTCCATCGGCCGGGTCGGTGATGAACGAGGAACGCGGCTCGCCATTGACCCGCATCACCGTCGAGCCGGGGTCGATCCAAGCCGAGTTGTAACCGCAACCCGCGCCGCTGAATCCGCGGCCGCAATCGTGCGGCAGATCCGTGGTCTTTACCTTGGGATCGGTGGGCTTGTTGCCGTCAGCCACCATTTTTGCATCATCGCCCTCGACTTTTTTAACCTCTTCCGGAGTCATGACTTTGCGCGTGCCGTATTCCTTCGGCCGTTCGAGCGTGGTCAGGGTCGCATTGGTCCAGGTACCTTCGAGGTCCGGCTGGCCATAGGCATTTAGCGGGACCTTATACGCGGCGTCCGCCGGCGCGGCGCTTGCCGCCGCCATCGCCAGTGCCGAAACTGCCGCGCCCAGAACCAAAGCAGTCAATTTCTTGCTCATTTCAGGGGCTCCTTACGCAAGTCGCCGTACATCAGTTCTTCAACGAACTCGACACATTTGAATTGCTGCAGCCGTGCATCCTCGCCAAGGCGCCGATACATGAGCATGCTGATTTTCCAGGGCCGGGTGAAAGTCGCGGGATCCGTGATCTCAGCTTCATAGTGAATGGTGTTCTCATTCATCAGCGTCCAGCGCTCGACCACCTTCATATCGCCGGAATGAAAGTTTCCCGCGCGGTCGAACCACGTGCTGTCGTTTTGTCCCGTGACCGTGACCACCAAGGTGTCGCCTTCCCATTTGCCGACCGACTGACCCATCCAGCTGTCGATCGGCGCCGGACCCGGATCGGTGAACAGAATGTCGCGCACCGCGCCGTCATACTCGTACGACATGAGCAGGGTCTTGGCGGACTGCACGATCTGGAACGGAAAAGGCATGTAATTGGCGCGCGGCACGCCGGGCAGGTCACATTTCACTTCCGGATCCCGCTCCAGATAGTGCTTTTGATTCTCCTGCCGCTGAGCGAGCGCCTCGGGCGTGTACGGAATACTTCCGCCCACGACCACACCCATGCCCGCGGGGACCGAACCGACGGCGCCCAAGGCCACGATGGCTTTCGCGGGGACGGGAACCACCGGCCCCGGGCGCAGCTCCAGCGCTGCGCTCGCGAGATGCGGCTCAATGTTCCAGTTCGCCGTGTTCATGACCGACCAGACCCCGCTGAAGTTGGGGTGTCCGCCGATGCGCTCGATCGCGCCGCCGGCGGGTGTTTTGTGTGCGGCCGCGGTCGGCGCCGCCTGGCTCTGGCTCAGTGCTGCCACCGAGCCGGTTAAAGTCACCAGAGCCCATAACTTGATCTTCTTATTCAGAACGCCCCCTCAGTTTGCAACGCCTCTCAGGCTGCAACGCATTTCAGTCTGCAACGCCACTCAGTTGTTCGCTGATTCTCTATTTTTCGTTCGGATCCGCACCGTCTTTCGGCGCGCCCGTGCCGCTCGATCCCATGAATACCTTGCGGCCATCCGTAAATGTGACATCGCGTCCGTTGGCCTTGCAGGCCGGACGGCAGCGCGCGTCCTTGGCACGGTAACCGCGAACAATGATGAGCTCACCGGGTTTCAGTGAATCGCGCGTCAGCCCCTCGCGCAGCAGTGTGTTGGGTGTGCCCGCCTCGACCATCCATTCCTGATCGACCCCGTCTGTGGTCACGATCATGTGCACCCAGGTGTGCGGATTGATCCATTCGACCTTGGTCACTTTGCCTTGAAGCATGATGGGCTGATTGCCGTCGAACTCGGCCTGGAATGCGTGATGCGCCAATGCGGGCGCGCCGATGGCGGCCGCGGCGATCAAGGCGGCTGCAATTCGCGCGGCTTTATCGATGCGTACTTTCATTCGAGATCTCCAGGTTTCTAATCTTGCTTTCGCTGGCGCTCATTGCTGGACGGCGCGAAAAGGCCCCGTATAATCACCGCTTATAATCGCTTTAGATAGCTGTTATTGCAATACAATTTCATTTGCGCCCTTGATTAATCTGGCTTTTATAAAGGGTTAGCATGGCTGATATATAACAAGCGGGGAATCGATGCTCGGGGAACTCGTCACCAAACTGGCCGACACGCCTTGGAGCATCGCACTGCACGAATCGCTGTATATGTACGCGATTACCGAGTCCACGCATGTACTGTCCATCATGTTGTTTGTCGGCACCATTGCGATGGTGGACCTTCGGCTATTAGGCATTTCCTTTACTAAGGTACCCGTCTCGCAGATGCTTTCGAAGATTTTGCCCTGGACAATCGCCGGCTTCGTGCTGCTCGTGATCACGGGTTCGATGTTGTTTCTCGCCATTCCGATTCGCACTTATCACAGCATTTGGTTCAGACTGAAATGCACCATGATTCTCATCGCCGCAATCAACATCGCCGTTTTTACTTTCAAGGTGGAGCGGGATAAGGCTGCCTGGGACTTGGGGCCGGTGCCCCGAAAATCCAAGATTTGCGCGGTCATTTCCTTGAGCGCGTGGGCGTGCGTCATCGTCTTTGGCCGGCTGATCGCCTATAACTGGTTCGACTGCGACAGCATCACCTCGCCCACCATGGCCGAGCTCACCGGCTGCCCGCTGGACCCGGGTTAAGTCGTGAGCCTGTACCACACCGCGCAAAACATCGAAGCCTCGGCGCTCGGCCAGACCATCCGCGAATCAACCTGGCTGTTCCCGGCGATTGAGTCGACCCACTTGCTGGCGTTGGCCTTGCTCGGCGGCTCCATTCTCATCATGTCCTTGTCGATCTTGGGCTGGGGATTGAAAACGCCGGTGGCGGAACTGTACAAGAGCGCGCACCGCTATTCGAACGCCGCGGTCATCGTGCTGCTCATCACCGGCGTGCTCCTGGGAGTTTCCGAGCCGGTGAAGCTTTACGGTCGGGAGGCGTTCTGGGTCAAAATGATTTCGTTGAGCATAGCGCTGCTGGTGACATATTTCGTGTTCAATCCTCTGGTCAGGCGCGGCGCCTCAGGCGCAAGCATGCGCGGCGTCACGGTGTTGACCATCGCGGCGTGGCTGACGGTTGCGATGGCGGGACGGTGGATTGGATTTTCTTAAATAGATTTGGATCTCGGGAGTTATAGTCGGTGAACAACAATCGGATCTGGATCGCTGCCGGCCTCACCACCTTCGCATTAGGGTTGGGCGCCGTGGGGCTGGCGCAAGAATCGTCGCAGCGGCCAAGCGGTGAGGCGGTGTTCAATGCGCGCTGCAAGAGCTGTCACGACCCGGCCGTGGAACGGGCTCCCACCCGGGCTGAACTGGCGTTTCGCGCCCCCGCCGACATCGTGACTGCGCTGACAACCGGTGTGATGGCGCCCATGGCAAAGGGATTGTCGCAGCCCGAGATCGAGGCGGTGGCACTCTTCCTCGCGCCCGGGCAACAGCTGGGATCTGCAGGGTCGGACCAAATGTGCGCCGCGAGCGGCCCAATCAAGGCGAGCGCCTCGGATTGGCCCGCGCTCGGACCGGATGAGAATTCCACGCGGTTTCAGCCGAAACCGGGGATCAATGCCGCCGACGTCGCGAAACTCAAGGTGAAGTGGGCCTTCTCCATGTCCGGCGGCGGCCAGCCCGTCGTCGTCGGTGACTGGCTCTTCATCACCAACCGCAACGGCAAATTCTACGCATTGGACGCCAAGACCGGATGCGTGCACTGGGCCGTCGAGGATGCCGCGTCCCGCACCACGCCGATGGTGATTCGCTCGTCGATCTCGCCCAGCGGCTGGGCGACCTTCATCGGAGTCGGCAAGCGGGTGGTGCGGGCGTTCGACGCTCAGAGCGGCAAGGAAATTTGGCATAGCGAATCGCTGGAAAATCACATCGCGTCGAACATCACCGGCACGCCGGTGGTCTCCGGCGATCAACTCTTCGTGCCGCTCTCCTCGGGCGAAGAAGTGTTCGCGATGCAACCAAAATATTCCTGCTGCACGTTTCGCGGCAGCCTGGCGGCACTGGATCTCAAGACCGGTCAGAAGCAGTGGCAGACTTATATGATCACCGAGCCGCTGCAGCCGACACGCACGAATGCCAACGGCATTCAAATGCAAGGGCCCGCGGGCGCGCCGATCTGGGCCTCGCCGACGGTCGATGCGAAGCGTGGCTTGGTCTATGTGGTCACGGGCGATAGCTACACCGATGCGACCACCAATGGCGATGATGCCATCGTCGCGGTGGAAATGAAGACCGGCAAGGTGCGCTGGAGAAATCAGGTCACCACCAACGACAACTTCATCGTGGGTTGCAGCGGCCCGGTGAAGGTCGCCAATTGTCCGACGCCGACGGGGCCGGACTTTGATTTCGGCGCGACGCCGATTTTGTTCAAGCACGGCAACAAGCAAATCATCGTCGCAGGACAAAAGTCGGGCAGCGTCTATGGCGTCGATCCGGACACCGGGCGCACGCTGTGGAAAACCGCCGTCGGCGCAGGTTCGCCGCTCGGCGGCATTGAATGGGGAATTGGCGCGGATACCAAATACGTGTTCGTCCCCAACTCGGACATCGGTGAGGTCTTCAACGAAATCGCCGCTGCCGCCGGCGCGCCCTCGCCCATCCCTGAAAACGCGGTTGCGGGCAAGCCCGGATTGTTCGCGCTGGATCCGTTCACGGGCAAGATCGTCTGGAATGCGCCGGCGCCGATGGCGCCCTGCCATTACGCGGGAGACCGCTCAAAAGACTTCACGAAGGGCGCCTGCGTGCGCGCTCAGTCCGCGGCGCCTGCCGTCATGCCGGGCGTCGTCTTCTCCGGAACGTTGGACGGTTGGTTTCGCGCCTACGATGCGGCGACCGGAAAAATCCTCTGGGAATTCAGTACCACGGCGCAAACCTACAGTACCGTCAACGGCAACCCGGCTCAGCCCGGCGGCGGTATCGACGGCATGGGACCCACGATCGCCGGGGGCATGGTGTACACGATGTCCGGATTCAATGGCGCGGCACGCACCGGCGGCAATGGGATCAATGTTCTGCTGGCGTTTTCGGTCGACGGAAAATAGCGCCGCGCGGCGGGGCGCGCACCCCTCGTTGCGCTACTCGAGGCAGACCACCAGCTTGGCGGAGTGCGTGCGCCAATTGATGGGAATCACAAAAGATCTCGCGTGGGGTGTCGTAACTTTCTCCAAATCGTGCGCGATGACAATCGGCACCGAGATGTTGAAATTCTTGCCGAAGTCGCGGCGCGCGTTGCCGGAAATCGTATTGGCGACTTCGCCGACCAGATCCTTGATGTTTTCGTCGCTGGTGTCGGTTTCCTGCATGCGCATCAGCAGTACCGTCAGCATGCCGCGGGGCGCCGTGAAATACACGATGCCCTTGCGCGCGCCGGTGATGCCGATGACGCCGGTGTATTCATAGGCGCCCGGCTTGCCGTCGGTCACAAGATAGGGCGAGCCCACGGTTGCCGATTGCTGCGCCGAGGTCTCAAAATAATTTGTCGTTCCCTCGATGAATGTGCGGATTTCTGCTTCTTTGAACATCTCAAGCCTCCGACAGCAGCTCTTCCAACGCATCGTTGAGCTGTCGATCGGTGAATGGCTTGCAGAGAAATCCGTTTGCCCCCTTTTCAATCGCTTCCACCGCAGTCGCCTTATCGGCGAGCGCGGACACCACCAAAATAAGCACGTTGGAATTGATCGCGACCAATTCCTCCACGCATTCGATGCCGTCCATCTCGGGCATGGTCAGATCCATGGTCACGACATCAGGCTGCGTGCGCCGGAACATCTCCACGGCGGCGCGGCCATTGCTCGCGGCGCCGACCACTTCCAGGCGCGCTATTTGCTGTGAACGTTCGATACGCCGCCGGATGATGTTGGAATCATCGACGATCATCAGCTTCAATGTAGCTTTGGGAGCAACCGCACTGTCCATTAGGCCGCTTCCGTCTTCCCCGCGCGTTTAACCGGGGGCAGACTCAAGGTGAGTCGCGTAAATTTACCGGGTACGGTGGCTACGGAGACCTTACCGCCGATCTGCTGCATCAGTCCAGCCATCAGATTCATGCCGACGCCGCGGCCCGCATCCTTGGTGGCATGCTCGACCGTGGAAAATCCCGGCTGAAACAGCAGCGAGAACACTTGCTTGGCATCCAGCGTAGCCGCCTTTTCGGGGGTAATAAAGCCCTTCTTCAGCGCGGCCTGCTTGATCTTTTCGGTCGATAAGCCTTGGCCGTCATCTTCGGCGATGAGCTTGTAGCCCGCATCGCCAAGTTCTTGGAATATGAGTTTAAGCTGACCCTGCGTCGGCTTGCCGGTACCCAGGCGATCGGTGGTGGATTCGATGCCATGCACGATGGAATTTCGCACCGCCTGCACCGCGATGTCCTTGACGATGCGGCGGTATTCATCCGGCACCGTATCGAATCCCATGCATTGCAACGCCGCTTCCTTGTGGTTTTCGCCCGCCACCCGCAGCGTCAGCTGCTGCAGCATGCCCGTCACGTTGGCGTCGGATTTGGGCGCCGCTTCGGAGCTCGAGTTCTCGATGACGGCGGTCTCCGTGTGGGACGCCGGCTCGCTGCTGATTGCGGCGACGTGCAGACGCGCCAGCCGCGACACCAGGTCGCCGACCGACTGCAGATGCGTCAGCAAATCATCCAATTTGATGACCAGCGGAAGAAAGTCGTTTCCGGACAGGTCCGACTTCTCCCGCAAACCCTTCAAGTCATCCTCGAAGGAATGCGCGCGGCTCTCAATGGAGGACAGCCCCAGGGCCGCGGCTTCACCCTTGACCGAGTGCACCTGCCTGAAAAGGGTATCGAGTTTCTTGCGGAAGGCGCTTTCCTCGCGGGCCGGCTCGCGCAGCACCGCGTTGATCATCTTCATTGCGGCGTTGGAGTCATTGAGGAACGAGGCAAGCTGCGTCGGATCGACGTGCAAAATGCCCAACAAAGTATCGACCTGCGCCTGCGCCTGATTTTGCGAGGACTGCAGCTCCCGGGCGAGATCCACGCGCGCGCTGACATCCGAGACCGCCACCAGCACGTGCCGGATTTTACCGTCCACGCGCACCCGATGGAATTCGAACTGCAGATAGCGCGTGGACACCTTGCCGGGACCGCCGTCGAAGTTGACTTCAACCTCGCCGAGAGGGTTGATGGTTTTGACCAGATTTTCCTTGGTGCGCTCGGACCACAGGACCGCCACAAACTTCAATGCAGTGGACAAAGTTTTCTCGGAAACGATGTCTTTCAGCAAACTCTCGAACGGCAGTCCTGCGAAATCGTGGCGCTGGAACAGCGATTCGAGCGCGCTGGAATAAGACGCGCCGATCACCAGGTGTTCATCGAGCAAAAACAAGCCGTCTTTCACCGTGCGCAATATGTCCGCGGTCTGCTGGCGCGCCTCGCGCAGCGAGGCGTCCTGGCGCTGGCGTGCGAGCAGCAGGATTCCGACCAACACGCCGAGCACAATGGCAATCAACAAGCCGGTTAACATGACCAGCCGCAGTTCGGTGGCGGAGCGCGCGTTGCGCGTCTGCAGATCGGTGACGATTGCGCCCAACTCGGCATCGAGCAGCGGTATCGTGTGTCTGCCCACGCGCAGCGCCGCCGTGACGTCCCGCTCCAATTGTCTGCCGCCTTCGGTGAGAACGGTGCCGGTAGTTTCGTTATCCTGGTAGGGAACGCCGGTGAACTTCAGCAGCGGTTGCAACGCTTCCAGCTGGGTGCTCCATAAATCGCGCAGCGGGGCGGCGTGCTTGCCCGAAATCGGTTCGCCCTTGGCGCCGGTGTCGCCTGATAGCGCAAACCAACTCGCCGGACGCGGCGCATTCATTTCCTTGAGGCCCGCATCGAGTTTCGCACTCGCGTCACGCAGCTGATCCAGCGATTCTTGAATGTAACCCCGATTGGTCAGGCGGTCATGCATCGACTCCAGCGAAGCGCGGATGAGCGCGGGGTTGCGCTGTTGCTGTCCGGCGAATTTCAGCGCGATGCTCGTATCCGCCAATTCGCTGGCCAGCTCCAGACCCGGTATCAACACGACTGCGACGAAGCTGAAGGCGAGAATGATGACCAATACCATAAGACCGCTGGAGGAAAGGCGCGGCAGTAGGGTTTTGGCAATGCGAGAGTTCATGAATCAAGCGCTCCGCTGTGATCTGCTGGGTTTCCGGGCCATCAATTCCGCACGCAACGCATCGAGGGCATCGAGAAATTCAGCCGCCGACGCATAGCGATCCTTTGGGTCCTTGGCTAATAGGCGATCGATAATCGGCTGATAAGCCGAGAATTGTTCGGGCAGCCGCGGTACCGGCGTTGAACGGTGCGCCACGAGGATATCGGCCAGCGTCTTGCCGGTGAAGGGCAGACTACCGGTTAGCATTTCGAACAGGACGACTCCGAGGCTGTAGAGATCGCCGCGTGCGTCCGGATCCCGGTCCTCGATCTGTTCCGGACACACGTAGTAAGGTGTCCCGGTGCAGTCGCCCGATCGGGTGAGGTCGCTCGGCAGGAACTGTGTGCGGGCCGAGCCGAAATCAATGAGCACCAAGCGGTTCTCATTGGTGAGCATGAGATTGGAAGGCTTCAAGTCCCGGTGCACGACGCGCGCCGCATGGACAATTTGCAGCGCTTCGCCGATCTGATGAGCGTAGTTGACGGCGTCCGCTTCGCTGACGGGATGCTTCAAGCGCTCGCGCAAACTGCCGCAGGGAAAGTATTCCAGAGCAAGATACAAATAGTCATCCGTGGTGCCGAAATCGAGCACATTTGCAATGGAGCGGTGATTCAGCTTGGACAGAATTTCACATTCCTTGGTGAAGCGCTCCCGATCCGCCTCGGTAACCACATGCTCGCCTGTGATCGCCTCGATCTTCAAGGCGACCGGCTGCGCGAATTCGTCGTTGCGCGCAAGGTAGACGCTGGCGGCGCTCGACTGGGCGATTTTCTTCATCATGGTATAGCCGGCCACTTCCGGCTGGCGCCATCGATCTGCTGCAGCGCCGGCCGCGGCGGCTGCCGCCGGGGGCGGTTCGATCAGCGGCTGCAAGGCGCTGCACAGCTCGCCCACGATGACGGAATGGATCGGCCAGTAGTCGCTCGCGCCCAGTTTCATTGCGCGTGCGGCGCTGCGCTCGTTGCCGCCGCGCGCGAACACGAAGATAGGCAGATGCGGCAGCTGCTCATGCAGGCGCTTGAGGGATGCCAACGATGCGGCGGCGGCCTCGGGAGGGCTGAATTCAATGATGAACATTACAGCCACATACGCCCGCAGGCGTTCGCTCGAAATGGCGTCGAAGCCTGCGCGCGTGACGGTGTCCGCATCGATTTTCGGCATCGCGCGGCGCACCAGGCCCGCTAGCCTCAATCTCAATTCCAATTCGTCGTGCACGATCAGACAAAGAACCGTGCCTCGAATGCGTTCACCGGCCGCTGGCGGAACCAGCGCTGTGGTTGTAATCGTTGTCGACGTCATGGTTGCGGTTTGGCTATTCATCGCATCACCTATTTTGGAACGCGATAAACAATTCGCACCTGCGTGCTGACGGAAATCGCTTTGCCGCCCTGGACCACAGGCTGGTAGCGCAAGTGGCCAACCGCCTTGCTCGCCGAGGATTCGAAGGTTCGGGGCGGCGTTGCGCTCAGTACCTTGATGTTGGAGACGCTCCCGTCGGGGCCGATGGTATACGCGAGTTCCACCCATCCTTCGACATTGGCCGCCAATGCCCGCGCCGGATATTCGACGTTGAGCTTACTGAGGCGCGTCAAGGATTGTTCGGGCATTTGCAGCGAGTCGCCGCCCGCCCTCTTCTGGCGAATTTTGTCATTCATCGCGTCAAGATCCGAGGAAGCGCCAAGAACGCTCGCCTTCTGCGCCAAGGCTTCAGCCTTATCGGTGTCGCCGGCATCCAGCGCTGCGCGGGCACGGTCTAGAATTTGCGACTGCAAGGCCGCGGTGATCTGGGCGAGTCCGCTGTTTTTCGGATCGGCAGCGCGAAGCTGATTGACATAGAACAGTGCATTGTCATTGTCAGGATCGGTCAGTTTTCCCTGTGCCAGGCGCGATTGGGCCAATTCCAAAAATTGCGGTTGGTCAGGCTTGGGTGGCGTTTGCTGATTGCGCGCCAGATTGAGATCGCGCTGCAGGCCGCCAATGCTGGCCGGCGGAGCGCCAATTCCCTTCATCTCGATCAGTACTCGATCGGCATCGCCGAAGTTGCGCTGCTGGATTGCGGAACGCGCCATCTGCGTCAGCCGCTTCAGCACCTCCTGCGTCTGGCCTTGCAGCGCCGGGCCGGCCGCTCCCGCTTCCTTGGCCTGATCCAGGTAATACACCGCGCTGTCGTTGTGCGGATCGATGACATGGTCCTGCTGCAGGCGCGTGTCGACCAGCTTGAGCAGACGCGAGACCTCGAAGTCATCGCGCCGCCGATGCACTTCATCGCGTAACTGCGCGAGTTTTGCGGCCGGCAATGCTTTGGTACGCGCGGCTTCGTCGATAAGTTGCGTCGCCCGATCAAAATTCTGCGCATTGAGCGCCGCCAGAATCTGCGCCGGACCCAGCTCGGCTCGCAGGCTCGCGATCTTCTCGTCAAGCGCAACGAGACGCGTATCGCTCGCATCGATGCTTCGAGCGGTCTCCAGAAATTGCAAGGCCACGTCGAACTTGCGGTCGTCGAGCGCTGACTGCACGCGCGCAATCAATATCTCGGACAAGCGCTGCAGTCCTTGCCGAGCCTCGCCGTTGTCGGGCTTGATTACCAGCACTTCGCGATACAGGGATAGCGCGCTGCCGGCCAGTGGATCGATGAAGTGCCGATCCAGCATGGCCTGTTGCGCCTTCTCAATCAGCGCGTCCACCTTTTCATCGGCTTCCGCCGGTGATTTCACCGCCGCGGCCGGAACAGCAGCCGTGGAAGCTTGGCTGGGCGCGCTGGCGACGGGCGCGGGCGCAACCTTCGTCGAGCTGCTGCGAGAAACCAAATAGGCGCCCACCGCCGCGATGAGCACAGCGCCGATCACCGCCGGTACGAGCCACGGTTTTCTGGACGGGGAATCGGGCGGCGCGAGCGGCGGCGCGGAGCCGTCGCCGAGCAGGGCCAAGCGAGAATTCACTTCTTCTTGCGCGCTCTCGAGCACCTTGGTCAGCTCAGCGGCGACAACCGGCAGGCCGACGTGGGCAACGACTTGTCGATGTTGAGTAGGAAGCGTCCACGCGTCGGCGCTGCCGGCCTCATCGAGCGCCACGACCGCGAAGCGCGAGGAATGTAAGTTCAGACGCGACAGCACCGCGGCGGGCTCTGGATGATTGCGCGCATCCCACAGCACGATGGCGGCTTGTCCGGAGGGAGTCGAGCTGATCAGCTCATCGATCGAATCGACCTGCTTGAGAATCAAAGTGGCGGGAAGATCTGCGCCAACCTGCGGCCACAAAGCATCGTCCGCGGTGACCAAAAGAACCGACAGTTTCGCCTTCTTCACCGCTTGAAGCACGGGCCGCTCCGCCGTTTCCGGCGTGGCAAGCTCCTGTATTCTCAGACTTTTCGGCATCGTTATAGTCCCATATCGCGATCGCCAATGAACCACTAATGCTGCGTTGCGATCACATTCGTGCACCCCGAATGTTTTGCGTTTTGCTTAACACAATAAGGTTCCGGCAAATCAGGGGTTTCCGACATGCCCTGGGTCACATTTGGATGTAGGGGCATCACCGGAATGACCGTCGGGATTGGGTCAAACATTAAAGATGAGAACTACTTCGCACACCAAAGCCTGAGGCCGGGTGCGAATTCACGTCCGAGGCAGGTTGCTGTGCCGGAGTGTCGCCAAATGGAGGCGGCGGCGCGCGCTCGAATTAAACTTAAGGGGAGCGAACTCCCCTCAAGTTCCGATTAGACATAAAGAATGGAAATTACTGCTTCTTGCCAGTGAAAGTGCCTTCGCCCATTTGCCCCAGCGACACTTTGCCGCTCATGGTTTTGCCATCGGTCTTGCCCGAATATTTCACCGCGAGGCTGCCGGCTTGACCGTCGACTTTGTACTCAATCGTCACGTCATCGCCCTTTACCGTGCCGGTCACTTGAGCTTCGCCCAGCTGCCCTTTATACGTGCCGGACAGAGCATCGCCCTTTTGGACCAGCACAAAGGTCGGCGAGCCACTGCCCGCGCTTGTCTCGACCGCCATGATCCACGTACCCGTGACATCTGCAGCGGCAGCCACCTGCGCCACCGCGAATGCGGTGATCGCCAACAAGGCAGCCAATCCCGTTTTCAAATTCCTCATGCCAATCCCCCTTGTAGTTGACCAGTCAACATATCTGCGCGCCTCTTTCGGGCGCAAGCCATGATACGTGAGGTGCTGGGATTTCGGCGTGGTGATATAGACCGGGTCGGCGTGCGGTCGTCAGGCAGGGGTAGCGGACTCAAGGTCCGAAAGAAATAAGGACCTTGAGTCCGCTACCCCTGCCTGACGATTGCTCGGGCCGGTCTATATCACTACGTCGGAACTACCAGTGAGTGTGGGTGCGACAGCTGTCTTGACGACCTACCAGCGCGCATGACCCACCCGCACCGATGGCAGCCACACTAGATGCGTCCTCCGGCACCGTGAGATTGAGCGGGCTCACCTGAACGGCGTGGGGGCACGGGGAGCTTCAAGGCCCTGTGTTCTTCCGGGCCTTGAAGCTTGCCGTGCCCCCAGGCCATCCGGGTGCCCCGCTCAATCTCACAGTGCCAAGGTCCAGCTTCTACAGCGAATTCAAGAACACCACGAGCTGGCGCTTCTGTTCCTCGGTCAGATTCATCGAGAATCGCTGATTGTAAAAATTCACCGCCTGCAGCAGGGTCGCGGCGGCGCCGTTGTGAAAGTATGGGGCCCTTCCCGCCAAGCCGCGCAAAATCGGACCCTTGA
>DATNKC010000598.1:0-10200 GCA_035603615.1 Steroidobacteraceae bacterium
TGCGGCTGCCGGAAGGAGATCTTTCATGACGATTTCGGAGGAAATCCTGATGGCCTACGCCGACGGCGAGCTCGACGCGGCAACCCGCGCGAGCGTCGAGGCGGCCATGCAGGAGGATCCGGAAATTCGCAAACGCGTTGCAGGTCATCGCGCACTGCGTGAAACGATGCGTGGCGCCTTCTCTGCCGTCTTGGACGAACCCGTACCGGACCGGCTGATCGAAGCGGCGCGCGGACAGACGGCCGCGCCCAGAAGCGTGGTCGCGGATTTGTCCGCCGCTAAAGATGCGGCACAGCGAAGAAAATCGGCGGCCCCGCGGCGTTGGCAACCGGCCGCCATGGCCGCGAGTCTCTTGCTGGGTTTGGGGCTTGGATTCCTGGCGTGGCATGGGCCGGGCGGCGCCTCGATTCAGCCTGGCGCCGGCGGAGGACTGGTCGCGGGCGCAGCGCTTGCCGAGGCCTTATCAAACCAGCTGTCCGACGATCGCTCGCAACCCAAGGTCGCGGTCACCGGATTGAGCTTTCGCGATAAATCAGGCGATTATTGCAGGACCTTTTCGTTGACCGGATCCGATCCAAGCCTAGGATTGGCCTGCCGCGAAGGCGCCGACTGGCGGATAAAGGCGTTGGCGCAAGCGCCGCACGCCGCAGCGAATTCGGGCGATTTTCGCACCGCAGGCTCGGAAGACTCGCCGGCCATCCGCGCCGCCGTCGAGGGCGCAATCGATGGCGAACCCTTGGATCATGCCGGCGAGATCGCCGCGCGCGCGGCGGGGTGGGCGGGCGCGAGCAAGCGGTGAGAACTGCTATTGACAGCGGTTGCATTTTTATGCAGCATACTTGCAACTTTATGCATAGGTCAAAAATGCTCAGGTCCGAGCCCGAACACAACAACGCACCGGCGCGCCGCATGATGCTCGCGAAAATCATTCGCGAGCAAAGCGTCGGCCGCCAGACCGAGCTCGTGGATCTACTTCGTAGACTGGGCCACATCGCGACGCAATCGAGCGTGAGCCGGGATCTGCGCGAGCTCGGCGTCGCCAAGATGGGCGATCGCTACGTGCTGCCGGAGACCGGCGTTACGCCTAAGAGCGATTTTTCGGCGCTCAAGCAGTTCGTCAGTGCCCGCTTGACTGCGGGCACCAATCTCACCGTGCTGAAAACGACCATCGGTTCCGCTCAGAGCGTGGCCGTGGCCATTGATACGGCTCGCTGGCCGGAAGTGGTCGGCACCATCTCCGGCGATGACACGATTTTCATCGCTACCTCAGGCGCGGAGGCGCAGCGCAAACTCGGCGACCGCCTGCTCGCCCTTTTCGGACGCTAAATTCCATGACATCCACTTTCGGCCCTGGCGCCGAGCCTATTCTCTTGGCTTTTTCGGGCGGCCTCGACACCTCCTTCTGCGTGCCGTGGCTCAAGGATACCTATCAACGCCCGGTCATCACGGTGACCGTCGATACCGGCGGCATCGATGCGCCAGCCGCCAAATCGCTGGCCGAGCGCTCAGCGCAGCTGGGCGCCATCGAACATCATTTGATTGACGCAAAGAGCGCGTATTTTGAGCAGGTGCTCAAATTCCTGATCATGGGCAATGTCCGCCGCGGCAATTTGTATCCGCTGTGCGTCGGCGCCGAGCGCGTCCTGCAGGCGCAGACGATCGCGCAAATGGCGCTGTCTCTCGGCACCAAAATGGTCGCGCACGGCTGCACCGCCGCCGGCAACGACCAGGTGCGCTTCGAAGTCGCCCTGCGCACGCTGGCGCCCGACCTTGAGATCATCGCGCCGGTGCGCGATCGGGCTTTCAAGCGTCCCGAACAGCTGAAGTATCTCGAGGAGCACAAGTTGCCGGTGCCGCCCTTCGGCGCAGCTTATTCGGTCAATCGCGGTCTTTGGGGCGTCACCATCGGCGGCAAGGAAACCCTGACTTCCCAGGGCAGCATTCCGGACGATGCCTGGGTGCTGTCGAAGGATGCGTTCACTCATCCGCGCGCGCCGGAGCGCCATACCATTGGCTTTACCCAGGGCGTGCCGGACAGTCTCGATGGCCGGCGGCTGTCCGCGGTTGCGGTCATCGAAGCGCTCGAAACCCTTGCCGGCCCCTTCGGCATCGGCCGCGGCATTCACTTGGGAGATACCGTGATCGGCACCAAAGGCCGGGTCGCCTTTGAGGCACCCGCCGCCGAAGTGTTGCTCACGGCGCATCGCGAACTGGAAAAATTGGTGCTGACCGGCAAGCAATCGCGCATCAAGGAAAGCGTCGCGCAGCCCTACGGTGACCTGGTGCATGAGGGACAACACTTGGATCCGGTGTGCCGGGATATCGAAGCGCTCCTCAAGTCCTCGCAGACGCGCGTCAGCGGCGAGGTAAAAGTATTGTTCCGGCCGGGATCCGTATTCGTGGAAGGGGTGAGTTCGCCCTATTCGCTCATGGCGGCCTCGAAGGGCGTGTACGGCGAATCCGCGGGCGAATGGACGCCGACCGACGCGCTGGGCTATTCAAAAATGCTGGCGCTGACGGGTGTGTTTTACAAGCGTGCCGGTACCGGAGCTTAGCCAATGATGAACAGCATGCGCACCATGGTCGTCGACAAGATTGCATCGGTGACGCAGGCGTGCGGCTTGTCGCATGAGCTGCGGGTCGCGCCGGAGATTCCCTGCGAGGAAGGTCTGGTGCTGGTGGTCGAAATCCTGAACAACAAGGCCAACTACAACACCCTGGAACTGATCAGCGGGCGCATGGCGAAGGTGGTTCGCGGCGACATCGTGGTCGGCGCCTTGGGTCACCGCAAAGCGCTGTTCGGTTATTCGGGCCACATTCCCCCGACGCTCAAGCCCGGCGATGTCATTCAAATGCTCAACATCGGCGGCGTGCTGGGAATATGCGATTCGGCGACGCAGGACAAAGGCAAGCCCTTTGATTGCAAGGTGCTGGGCACGGTGCTGACGTTTCCCTACTTGGGCGAACGCATCGGCGTCCCCGCCAAGGTCGGGTACAAGGCGTTGGACTACGACGCGCCGCTCGAAGCGCGCGGCGTGCCGGTCGTGGCCCTCGCCGGCACTTGCATGGAGGCCGGCAAGACCGCGGCCGCCGCGGCCATCATCGCGCGCATGCGCCACCGCGGCTTGATCGTGGACGCGTTCAAGGCCACCGGCGTTTCCCTGCGCCGCGACATCATGGCCTTCGAGGACTCGGGCGCCCGGCGCACCATGTTGTTCACCGATTTAGGGATTGTCACCACCACCGAGAAATGCGGACCCGCGCTGACCCGCACCATGCTCACGGAAATGGCGGGTGGTCAGCCGGACGCCATCGTGTTCGAGTTGGGCGACGGTTTGCTCGGAACCTACGGCGTCGAATCCATCCTGCGCCAACCCGATATCAAGGCCGCCCTCACCGCGGTGGTGCTGTCGGCCAACGATCCGGTCGCCGCCTGGGGCGGCGTCAAATTGCTGCGCGAGCGCTTCGGCATCGAACCGTGCGCAGTGACGGGTCCCGCCACCGACAATCAGGTGGGCATCGAGATCATCCGCGAGCAAATGAATGTCGAGGCCTTCAATGCGATCAGCCATCCGGCGGATCTCGGCGATCACATCATCGCATCGCTGAGGATAAGCAATGTGCGCGAATCCACAGTGGTCGGCGAATGAGCACCCCGACACCGGCCATTGTGCTCGGCGGCACCGGTTATGTGGCCGGCGAGCTGCTGCGCCTGATCGCAGGACATCCACAGCTCACCGTGGCGGCGATCCTGTCCGACAGCCAGCCCGGCGCCGCCGTCGCCGACGCGTTCGCGCATTTGCGCAGCGCCTATCCGGATCTAAAATTTGCAGCGCCCGATGAACTCAATGCCGTGATTCGCCGCGGACCGGTGTCGGCGTTGTTTTCCGCGGCACCGCATGGCGTGTCCGCGGCCATTGTCGACCGCCTGCTGGCGGTCGCGGCCGCGGCCGGCACGCGGGTGCATTGCGTGGATATCTCCGCGGATTTTCGCTACGCGAGCCAGGCTGCGTACGAAGCCGTGTACAAGCACGCACACGGCGCGCCGGCGAGACTCCGCGAGTTCACCTGCGCGGTGCCCGAGCACCTGCAGAAATCACCGACACCGCACGTTGCCCATCCCGGTTGTTTCGCCACCGCGACGCTGCTCGCCAGCGTGCCCCTGTTGGCGCTCGGCCTGACCGATACGCGTCTTTTCGTCACCGGCATCACCGGCAGCACCGGCTCGGGACGTAAACCCGTGGAGGGCACGCATCATCCGCATCGGCACAGCGATCTCTACACCTACGGCGCGCTGAGTCACCGGCATGTGCCCGAAATCGCTGCCTGCGCGAAGCTGGCGACGGGCATCGACGCGGATTTTAATTTCGTGCCGCATTCCGGACCCTTTGCGCGCGGCATCCACGTCACCGTGCAGGCGAGCCTGAAGACTTCGCTCTCGACGGCGCAGGCGCTGGACGCTTTGCAGTCCTACTACAAGGGCTGTCCCTTCGTGCGCGTCGCGGCCGCCGCGCCGCGCGTCAAGGATGTGGCGACGAGCAACTACGCCAACTTAAGCGCCGTCTCGAATGGCAATTCCATCGCCGTCATGTCGGTGGTCGACAACCTCAACAAGGGCGCCGCAGGCGGCGCGATACAATGGATGAACCGGCTCTTGGGCTTGGCCGAAACCACTGGCCTCACCACGCCCGCACCCGGATGGACTTGAACGTATGTCAGCAACGAATCCCACCGCGACAGCGCACGCGACCCATTTGGCGCAAGTGTTTGCGCAATACCCCATCGAAGTGGCGCACGGCGAAGGCGTGTGGCTGTATGCGCGCGACGGGCGCAAGATTTTGGACTTTTACGGCGGCCACGCCGTTGCCGGCTTAGGCTACGGACATCCGCGCTGGCTCGCGGCGCTCGAGCGCCAGGCACGGCAAATGGCTTTTCAAACCAATGCCCTGCCCATGGTTATTCGCGAACGCGCGGCCGCTCGCTTGACCAAGTTCGTGGGTCTCGGCCTCGACACCGTGTTCTGGATCAACAGCGGCGCCGAGGCGAATGAAAATGCCTTGAAGCTGGCATTCAAAATCACCGGACGCGCCAAAGCGGTGGCGCTGGAACAGAGTTTCCACGGCCGAACCGCTGCCGCGGGCGCCGTGACTTGGGGCGCGCTCGAAAAATGGTACGGCTTTCCGCGCACGCCTTTCGACGTTCGCTTCACACCGCGCGATGACCCGAATGCGGTTCCAGAGCACATCGACCGCGAAACGGCCGCGGTCATCGTTGAACCGATCCAGGGAGTCGGCGGCGCCTACGATGTGGGCAAACCGATGCTGGAGGCGCTGCGCCGGCGCTGCGACGAGGTCGGCGCAATTTTGATCTTCGACGAAGTGCAATGCGGCATGGGCCGCACCGGTGCGCCCTTCGCCGCGAATTACTACGGCGTCGTGCCGGACATCATTACCGCGGCCAAAGCCTTGGGCAACGGCTTTCCGGTATCCGCGCTGCTGCTGTCGCGGCGCATCGCCAATCAGCTGAAGTACGACGACATGGGCACGACATTCGGCGGCGGGCCGATGGCCTGCGCAGTGGCCGAAGCGGTGATCGATACGATCGAGTCGGAGGCATTGCTGGCCAACGTCCGCCAGGTCTCCACTTACATTCGCTCGAGCTGCGTCATTGGCCCGGTCACGGGCGTGCAAGGCGCCGGATTTCTACTGGGCCTGAAGACTTCCCGTCCCGCGAAGGAGGTTCAAGCCGCGCTCATGGCCAAGAACATTCTCACCGGTACGAGCGGCGATCCGCACATTCTGCGCCTGCTGCCGGCCTACATTTTGAACGAGGGCCACGTCGACACCTTGAGCGATGCACTGGCGAAAATATCGGCATGAAGCGCTTCCTCGACCTCGCCAGCTTCAGCCGCGAGCAGGTGCTCGATCTTTTAGCCCTGGCGCAAGCGCTGCAGGACAAGCCGGAGCCGCGGGCGCTCGCGAATAAAATCCTTGGGCTGGTGTTCTTCAACCCGTCGCTGCGCACGCTGGCCTCCTTCCAGGCCGGCATGGCGCGCCTCGGCGGCAGTGCATTCGTGATCAACCCGGGATTGGGCACCTGGCAATTGGAAACCCGGCCGAACGCCATCATGAAGGGCGCGGCCGCGGAACATATCCGCGAAGGTATTCCGGCGCTGGCCTCGTACTGCGACGTGCTGGGCGTGCGCGCATTTGCCGACGGCAAGAGCTTGGACAGCGATTTGAATGAAACGCTGTTCGGCATGATCGACAAGCTGTGCGACAAGCCGCTGATCAACATGGAATCAGCCATGAATCATCCCTGCCAGGCCTTGGCGGACTGGCGCACCATGGATGAGCTCAAGATTCCGAGTCGCGCCAAGTTCGTCTTGAGCTGGGCCTATCATCCCAAGGCCTTGCCGCTGGCCGTGCCGGCGGCGACGGTTCACATGGCCGCGATGCGCGGCATGGAAGTCGTGGTCCTGCGCCCGGAAGGATTCGCCTTGCCCGAACAGGTCATGGAGAAGGCTCGATTGGCGGCAAGCGCAGCCGGCGGTTCGGTGACCGAGTCCGCGGATCGCGCCGCGGCGCTGAGCGGCGCGAGCGTGGTCTATGCCAAGGAATGGGGTACGACCACCTACTACGGCGATGTGGAAGCCGATTCGCGCTTGCGCGCCGACCTCTCGGACTGGTGCGTGCGCGAGCGTTGGTTCGAGCGCGCCCTGCCGGATGCGAAATTCATGCACTGCCTGCCGGTGCGCCGCAATGTGGCGGTGGCCGATGAAATTCTCGATGGTCCGCGCGCGCTGGTGAAGCGCGAGGCCTTCAACCGCTTGCCGGTGCAGATGGCTGTGCTGCATCGCATGTTGGCTTAAAGTATCTACGACCGTGTCGATCCAAGCGTTTGCCGTAGCGGAGTATTTTCAATGATTCTGAGCCGACCCGATCCGACCGTCGCCGTGCGCGCACTCAAAAGCGCAGCGCCGTACATTCGCATGTACAAGAACAAGATCTTCGTCATCAAGGCGGGCGGCGCGGTTTTCAGCGACGAAGCCTCGACCCGTGGTTTGATCGAGCAAGTCGCCGTCCTGCACCAGGTCGGCATCAAGACCGTGCTGGTGCACGGCGGCGGTCCGCAGCTCGATAGTTTGCAGGCGAGCCTCGGCATCGAAACGCGCATGGTCAACGGCCGGCGGGTCACTGACCAAAAATCGATCGACGTGACCGCGATGGCGCTCAACGGCCTGATCAACACGCGAATTTTGGCGATCTGCCGCGCGCTCGACATCGAGGCGATCGGCTTGAGCGGCGTCGATGCCGGTTTGATTCGTGCCCACAAGCGCCCGCCGGTGGCGCTCGCGGGCTCGAACGAGGTCGTCGACTATGGATTCGTCGGCGACATCGACTCGGTCAACTCGGCGGTGCTGGAAAAACTGCTCGAGAATGGCTTGATGCCGGTGGTCAGTCCTCTGTCCGCGGATGCCCATGGCACCTTGCTCAATATCAACGCAGACACGGTGGCTGCCGCGATCGGCGGCGCCCTGGCGGCGGAAAAGCTGGTGCTGTGCACCGGCGCGCCGGGAATTCTGGAAAGCGCGGAGGAGCCGGGCTCCGTCATTTCTTACACCGACATCCAGGGGTTGAAGCGTCTGCGCGACCAGGGCAGCTTGAAGGATGGCATGCTCCCCAAAGCGACGGCCATCGAAAATGCGATTCGCGGCGGCGTGCGCCGCGTGCACGTGATCAGCTACAAGCACCCAGACAGTTTGCTCGCGGAGGTCTTCACCAATGAGGGCACCGGCACGTTGGTGGTCGCGGACCTGAAAGCCTTGAGCGCAGCGGAACAGCTGGCGCAGCATTGATGCCAATGTCATGACTCGCCTCTGGGACAAGGGAAATTCGCTCGACACGCGAGTGCTCGAATATACCGCGGGCGATGACCACGCCCTGGACGGTCGCCTGGTCGCCTATGACATCCTCGCCTCGATCGCGCACGCGGAAATGCTCGGCGAGCAAAAATTGCTGTCGGCGCCGGACCTCGTGGCGATACGCGCGGCGTTGACGGCCATCGGCGAGGAGCATGCACAAGGCAAGTGGCGCGTTTCGCTCGAGCAGGAAGATTGTCAGACTGCCATCGAGAATTTACTCACCGCACGCTTGGGCGCTGCCGGCGGCCGGCTGCATGCCGGACGATCCAGAAACGATCAAGTGCTTGCCGCCTTGCGGCTCTACCTGCGCGATGCCGCGCAGACGTTGGCCCAAGGCGCGCTCGCGGTGGCCGAGGCGCTCAACGCCCTGGCCGCGCGGCACGGCGATCAAGAACTTCCCGGCTACACTCACATGCAGCAGGCGATGCCGAGCAGCGTCGCGCTGTGGGCGTTGGGATTTGCGGCAGAACTTCGCGACGATGCCGAAGGGTTGCTGCTCACGCAGCGGCGCATCAGCAAGAACCCCTTGGGGTCCGCGGCCGGATTCGGCACCCCGCATCTCGATATCGACCGCGAAGCCACGCGCCGGCGCTTGGGATTTGCCGTCACCCAGGAGCCGGTCACCGCCGTGCAATTGTCGCGCGGCAAAGCCGAGGCGCAGCTGTTGTTCGAAATTACCCTGCTGACGCAGGATCTAGGCCGGCTCGCCGCCGACCTGTTGCTGTTTTATACGCGAGAGTTCGCCTATGTGAGCTTGCCGGAGGCCTTCACCACCGGTTCTTCGATCATGCCGCAAAAACGCAACCCCGATGTCTTCGAGTTGATGCGCGGTCGCAGCGCGGTCGCGCACGCGGCGCTGAATGAGGTCTTGAGCATCACGCAAAAATTGACCTCGGGTTATCACCGCGATTTGCAGCTGATCAAGCCACCGCTGTTTCGCGCGATCGATTCGTGCCTGCAGACTTTGGCAATCTTGCCGGACGCGCTCAACGGTGTGCGCTTTCGGCCGGAAAATATCCGGCTGGATCCCAGCATTCACGCCGCGGCCGCCGCAAACGCGCTGGTGGCCAAGGAAGGCATCCCCTTTCGCGAGGCCTACCGGCGGGTGGCCGCACAACTCAAGGACAGCGAATGAGCATTTGGCGCAGCCTGCGAACCGTCGAGGAGTTGAACGGCAACCGGGAAGGGACGTTGATCGAGAATCTGGGAATTTTGTTCACGGAAATCGGCGCGGACTTCGTCCGCGGCACGATGCCGGTGGATACGCGTACCGTGCAGCCCTATGGACTCTTGCATGGCGGAGCCTCGGTGGCGCTCGCCGAAACCCTAGGTAGCATGGGTGCATCCATGTGCGTCGATGCGGCGGAGTTTCAGGTCGTGGGTCAGGAAATCAATGCCAACCATGTGCGTGCCGCGCGCGGCGGCCTCGTCACCGGAACGGCGCGAGCGGTGCACATAGGCGGCCGCACCCATGTCTGGACCATCGACATTGTCAATGAGGCACAGAAGCTGGTCTGTATTTCGCGCATCACCATGGCGGTCATCAAGCGCGGCGCCCTCACGCCCTAAATTTGCGCTGGCATTTGTCACATCAGGAGGCGTATCTTTTGCGCCATGAAAAAACCCACCGTTGGATTTTGGCGCCCGGCGCTCTGCCTCGTAGTTATCGTAGGCTTCGCGGGATTTGGCGAAGCACAGACTCCCCCGCCGGCCGTAAAACCGCCGCCGGCCACCGCGCCGGGCGCGGACCCGGGGCCCGCGCTCACGCCTGATCAAATCAGCTATTTGATCGGTCTGGTATTTGGCGCGCAAATGCACAACACGGGCATCACGCCCGACGCGATCGCCCCTGACTCGGTCGTGCGAGGCATCAAGGATGGCTTGCAGGGCAAACAACCTTCGGCCGCCGACCAACAGCAACTGGCTGCGTACGCCCGTGCAGCGGGCGACGCCATGGTCGCGCGCAATGCAAACGCCGCGAAGGAATTCTTGGCGAAGAATGGCAAAGCAAAAGGTGTGGTGACCACCGCCTCGGGACTGCAATATAAAATTCTCGACGCCGGCGACAAAAAAGCGCCCCCCATCGTGCCCACCGATACGGTAACCGCGCACTATCGCGGCACGCTGATCGATGGCACGGAATTCGACAGCTCGTACTCGCGTGGCGCGCCCACCCCTTTCCCGGTAACGGGCGTCATCAAAGGCTGGCAGGAGGCGCTGGTGCTGATGAAGCCGGGTGCGAAATGGCAGCTATTCATTCCGCCGGAGCTTGCCTA
>DATNKC010000599.1:0-19813 GCA_035603615.1 Steroidobacteraceae bacterium
GATCCTGGCGCATCGCTGTCGCAATCGCTGCGCTGTATTAGAAATTCTTACAAGGCCGCAAAAAGGAGATGGGCATGAACGCGTTCGGCTGCTGGACGTTTGCGATGTCGGCGGCACTGGCAAGCGCTTACACGTTCAGGACTTAGCCCCCTCAACCCGTCGAAATTGAACTCCGTCGATCCAAAGCAAGCTGGGCTTCTCGCCAATCAGTTCTGAGAATTCCGCGACGCCTGGACTGGTTGGCTCCATGCCTATCCTGAATAAGTGATTGCCGATCGGCATCAACGGATCCGTGCCGCCCATCCACAGCTGGCGCTGCCGCTGCACCACCCGAACCGTGCCGTACCACGGATTCTCGGAATAATATTCGCCCACATATTTGGCCAGCGCGGCGGACGGTTCAAGCGCAGTCTCTCCCTGATATCCGGCCCGCGCATACCAATCCGCGCCGTACGACAACGCGGTAATGGGCGCTTTCGAGCTGTCGGCCGCGGCAGCCGGAATCTGCGCGCGTTCAAAAATGATCGGAAACAGATCGAAGCCCGCCTGATCCGTGATGAAGTTCCCGTCGTCAGATTGCTGCAGCGGAATCGTGCGCCCATCAGCGATGAGCGTGAGGCGGTCGGCCGCGTTTTTAATCTCGAGGTGCCGGCCGGCGGCGGAGGTGTAAACGGCGCTGTAGCTGCCGGCGGACTCGACCTTCAGCGCGGGATCGAACTCCGGCACGGCGGGCGGCTTGCTGCCCTCCTTCTCGGCGCGCAACAGCTGCACGGCGAGCTGTGCAACAGGATTGGGTCGATAGCCTAGCTGGGCATTGATGGACGCAAACGCGCCGATCTTCGCATCCAGATCCATGTGGATGGCCGACATGAACGAGACCATGCCGCCGGTATGCCTCAGGCGCACATTCCCGTCGAGCTTGTCGACCGCAATCCCGTAGCCATAACCTGCGGTAGGACCGAAGGCCGGCGCGGCGATATGCGGCGTGGAAAACAGTTTGAAGCTCTCTTCGGAAACGATGCGGCCGCCGCGTATCTCGCCACGGTTCAGGATCATTTGCATGTACAGCGACATGTCTTTGGGCGTTGATGCGATCGATCCGGCGGCAAACTCCACCGCCAAATTGCCGGCGGGCACCAAAGCGCCGTGGCGCGGATAAGGCCGATCATCGTGCAGAGGCATGTAGCTCTGTGCAATTCGCGCCCGCGACGCACTAGTGATGCTCGGCGAAGTATCGGTCATGCCGACCGGCTTTAAGATGCGGGCCGCGACGGCTGCCGGCCAGGGACGGCCATCGACTGCTTCGATCAAACGCCCCAGGACGTCGTAACCCCAATTACTGTAATGGAACTCGGAACCGGGTTTGAGTGCCTGACGCGGCCGCCGTTCCGGCGAGCTGGGAATCAGGGGCGCGTCATCGGGCATGCCGCTGGAGTGCGTCAACAAATGATGCACGAGAATCTCGCCGTAAGGGGTCTCCATCGATAACCAGGGAAGATAGCTGCCGATGGGCGCCTGCAAATCGACTTTCTGCTCATCGTGCAGCTGCAGAATAGTCAATCCCACAAACGACTTCGAAATCGAACCGATTTCAAACAGATGCGACGTAGTAACCGGCAGCTTGGCGGCGAGATCGACATAACCGTACGAGGCGACGCGGACGGTGCCTTCGGCGTTTGCGAGCCCCAGCGTCAACCCTGGCGCATTCATGGCTGCACAATAGCCTGCGATAAAGCGATCCAATGTGCGCATCGCATTCGAATTGGCGGCCGGCGCCGCGCGGGCGGGTTCTGCGAGCAGGTCCAAGGGCACCGCTGCCAGCAGCCCCAACGCCAGCATGTCGCGCCGGCTCAAGGAATTCATCTTCATCGTGTCTCCGCTCGTGATGATTGATTTCAAAAATACGCTTTGACGGATATGCTACGCCATCGCCCGATGTGACGTGATCCCTTATAGGACGCCGTGCCCCTCACTCGACGCCAAGTCATCGCTTCCGCTGCCGCGATCGGCGCCAGTTACGCGTGGGGAGGCTCGCGGTCACTGCGATCCGCCGGCGCATGGACCGAGATGCGCGCGCGCTTTCCCGAAGGCGTCGCTTCCGGTGATCCGCAGCCGGATAGCGTGATTCTCTGGACTCGCTGTCCGGCAACTGCGGCCCGGCCGTCACCGGAAGTCACGGTGGAGGTCGCAGAGGACCCGGCCTTCAGGCACATCGTGACGCGCGCCAGAACGAAGTTGTCTGCGCAATCGGACTGGACTTGCCGGGTATTGGTGGGCGGCCTGAGGCCCGCACGGGAATACTGGTACCGCTTTATTGATGCCAATGGCGAGGGCAGCCGTCTCGGCCGTACCCTGACCGCTCCTGCGCCGGAGGATGCGCGAACGGTGCGCTTCGCATTCGTCAGCTGCCAGAATTGCAATGACGGCGCGCAAAACGCGTATCGCCGCATGATTTTTGAAGATGAGAAGGCGGCGCCGGATCAACGCCTCGGCTTCGTCATGCACCTCGGAGATTTCTTTTACGAGATCGTCTGGTATCCGGAGGATAGGCCCCAGGGAATGTACGATCGGCGAATGAGGGACATTCTGCGCTACCCCACCGGCGAGAAGATCGAGGATTTTCACGTGCCGGCGGATCTGGCCGATTACAGAACGATCTACCGCGCCTATTTACATGACCTCGATATCCAGGACGCGCGCGCTCGTTGGCCGTTTGTGTGCATGGGCGATAATCATGAATTCTCATGGAAAGGATGGCAGAGCCAAGAGGATTTCGGCGGCGTTCGTCCTGCCCAAACGCGCAAGGTCGCCGCCAATCAGGCGTGGTTCGAGTACCAGCCAAGCCGCGTGGAACAACCATCGGGCAGGTTGGATCAATTCGTGGCGCCGATCGTAAAGAATGCGCCGATCGAGACGTTCGATGATCACGGGTTAGGATTGCAGGCGGACAATCTGGCGGCGATCGGCAGCCTCACGACGTACCGTCGACTGCGTTTCGGGCGCAATGTCGATTTGATCTTGACCGACAATCGCACCTACCGGTCCCAAGACCTTGCCAACCGGCCGGAGATGAAAGGCTTTTTTTCCAAGGATTTTCCGCAGATGTTGGCGGAAGAAGCTCTCGATATTCTCGACGCCGGTGCGGCCTACGACCAAGGGCGGCCACCGGCGCTGATTTCTTTGGGCGGTCAGCCACTGCGCAATTTCCGCAAAGACGAGCCACCGCAGTCGATGCTCGGCAAAACGCAAAAGGCCTGGTTCCTGAAGCAGCTCAGCGCTTCGAGCGCTACTTGGAAGCTGTGGGGCAACTCGGTGGGTGCGACGGATGTCCGCGCCGATCTGCACAACCTTCCGCCCGGCGAAGGGCCCAAGTGGCCGGGCGCCGGTTACGGCATCTTCGCGCACGACGATTGGGGCGGCTACCGATTCGAGCGCGCGCAGATCTTGGATCACATCCGCGATAAAGGGATAACGGGCTTCGTGAGTCTCGCGGGCGATCGTCATTCTTTTTATGCGGGATGGCTTGCCGCATCTTTGCCGCCCAAACCGTACGCACCGGTCGGTCTCGAGTTTGTTACCGGTTCCATTTCGGCGCCCACACTCGCCGAGGCCTTCGATCATTCGATGACGCCCGACAAACCCTGGGCCGCAATCTATCGACAACCATCGGCGGCGGGTCAACCTGGCCTCGCGACCATCAACCTCACGGCGCGGCACGGGGTCAAAGCGAGCCTTGCGATGCAACGCGGCGAGCAACCCGCCGCGATCGCAGCGGCCGCCAACCCCGAGGTTGCGCCCAATCTCGACTTGATGGACTGCGGCGGTCACGGCTACGTGGTCATTGCAGCGCATGAATCCTTCCTCGACGCGGAACTGGTTTGCATACCTCGTCCGATCGAGCGGGTACTGTCGGCTGATGGCGGAGCCCTGCGCTATCGGGTGAGCTATCGCTCTGCGATTTGGAAGCCGGGTGAGACGCCGGCGCTAAGCCGAACCGCAACGCAGGGTGACCTGCCGCTCGGCGCTTAACCGGCAGCCATTCGACACTCGTCCTGCGGCACCGCGAGTTTGAGCGGGCCCGCTCAAACTCACAGTGCCGGACTAGTGCGGCGCCGGCAGCGCCGGGTTTCCGCTGTAACGCGCGAACCAACTCATCATATAGAGCTGCGTGCGCATCCAATTCGAGGGCTTGGAGCCGGTGCCGTGGTATTCCTGATCAAAGCGCAGCATGGCCGCCGGAACGCCGCGGTACTTGAGCGCCTGGTAGAACTCCTCGCTTTGCGGAATCGGCGTGCGCCGGTCGAGTTCGCCCGTCATGAGCAGCGTCGGCGTCTTCACGTTGCCGACATGCATCAGCGACGATTCCTCGAGCCAGTCGGTCGGGTCTTCCCAAAATGGCTTCTTGAAGAATCGATAGGTGAAGAAGGGGACGTCGGTTTCTCCCGCCATGCTGATCCAGTCAATCACAGGGCAGCGAACTGCCGCAGCGGCGAAACGATTTGTGTGGGTGATCATCCAACTCGACAAGACGCCGCCGCCGCTGCAACCCGAAACGTACAGACGCGACTCATCAACGTTGCCCTTTTTGAGCACGGCATCGACGCCGGCCATCAGATCATCGTAGTCCGGACCCGGGTAGTGCTTCAAAATGGCATCGCCGAAAGCTGTTCCATAGCCGGTCGATCCACGTGGGTTGGTAAAGAGCACCACGTAGCCGTTGGCGGCGAAGTTCTGGAATTGCGCACTGAACCCGACGTTATACATGCCCTGCGGGCCGCCATGGATCTCGAGCAGCAGCGGATAGTGATGCGCGGGATCAAAATCCGGCGGCTTCACAATCCAGCCCTGAATTTTCGCGCCGCCGCTGGAGTCGTACCAAATCTCCTCGGCATTGGCGAGCGGGACTTCGCGGAGCAGTTCATCGTTAAGATGCGTGAGCTGCTGCACGCTCTCGGGCCGCTTTTCATTCAACAGCACCACGTTGCCGGGTTCGCGGAAAGATGAGCGAACGGCGGCGATGGCACCTTTGCCAATCGTCGGGCTCAGCACGACTTCAGGGCCGTTGGTGAGTTGATGAATGCCTTTGCCGCGCGACCAGCTGTACAAATGAATGCTGCCGCGATCTTCAGCCGTGAAATACAACGCACCGCCGTCCGGCGCCCACTTGAGGCCTCTCGGTTCTCGATCGAATCCCTGCGACTGCATCGTGGCGTTGCTGCCGTCCACAGACATCGTCCACAGGTCCATGACGTGATTGGTATCCGTCTTGGTGTATCCCACATAGGCGATGGTCTTGCCGTCGGGAGACACGGCGGGCTGTCCCCAACTTCCTGTCGTTTTCGTCAGCCGACTGACAGCGCCGCTCTTGAGATCCACCGAGTAGATATAGCCCTCGCGATCATTGCGGTCCGGATCGCCTTCTTTATAGCCTTCGATGATTACCGAGCGGCCGTCGGGCGTGAATTCCCAATCAACGGTGATGGCGACTTCAAATGCGCTGGCGCCGACACTCCAGTTGCCGCTCGTGACCTGTCGCGGCGCGCCGCCGTCGCTTGCCACCAAAAACAGATGGCGCCAGCCGCGCTCGGTGAATCCGGCTTGGTCTCGATACGTATGCAACCGCTCCGTATAGCGCGGCGTCTTCGCCCATGTCGCCCCCTCCGGCGCCGCCGGCAGGTCGATGGTCCATTTTTCGGCATCGGGAACTTTCATGGTGAACCCGATCCACTTCCCGTCCGGCGACCAGCGCAAATTGCCGGGATCTTCGGTCAGCGAGGTCAGTTGGGTCGGCGGTCCCTGAACCCCGAGTTGCAACACAAAGACTTGGGCGCCTTTCGGCTCGCCTGGAGCGAGGAACGCAATGCTTTTACCGTCTGGGGACCAGACCGCGCCGCCGCCCTTCGCAAGGAATCGATGATGCGATCCGTCGGCATTCACGATCCAAATCGCGCTCTGGTATTTGTCCGCCTGTTTGTCGATCATGGTTCTCGTATAGAGAACCTGCGAGCCGTCCGGCGAGATTTGCGGTGCGCTGGCCGACTGCAGATCAAGGTAGCGGCCCACCGTGAAGCGGCCGTTAGCGCCTGAATCGGCTGCGCCGACGCGCAGCGCCACGCCTAACAAGACGATAAGAACAATGATGCGATTCATGTGTATCAATTCCAGGTTTTAGCTTTTGTAGGATCGACTGGCGGATTGTACGCGATCAATGCAATCGGCCGCACGTCAAGCTCTGCTAGCATGCCCGGCCTCCCCTCAATTGCCCATAAGGGATTTCATGACTACGCTGTTTGACCCGATAAAAGTTGGCCGCCTCACGTGCCCGAACCGAATCTGGATGGCCCCTCTGACCCGGGGACGCGGTACCCGCGAGCACGTTCCGACCGACCTCATGGCCACGTACTATTCGCAGCGCGCCTCAGCCGGGCTGATCATCACGGAAGCCACTCACATCAGCATGGAAGGCAGCGGCTGGCCCTACGCCGGCGGCTTGTGGAGCGCGGATCAGGTCGCCAATTGGAAAAAGGTGACCGATGCCGTGCATGCGGCCGGCGGACGAATTTTCGCGCAGCTCTGGCATATGGGTCGGCTCGTTCACCCGTCTCTGCATGGCGTTCAACCCGTGTCAGCCAGTGCGACCACCGCGCCCGGCAAAGCGCACACCTATGACGGCAGACAACCGTACGCCGAGGCGCGCGCGTTGATGATCGACGAAATTCCGCGCCTGATCGGCGACTACGTCACCGCCGCGCAAAATGCCCTGGCAGCCGGTTTCGATGGCGTTCAACTGCATGCGGCCAATGGCTACTTGATCGATCAATTCTTGCGGGACGGCAGCAACAAGCGCACGGACTCCTACGGCGGCTCGATTGAGAATCGCGTGCGCTTGCTGCGCGAAGTCGTTCAAGCACTCATCGATACCGTGGGGAAGGACCGCACGGCTGTACGGCTATCGCCAAATGGCGAAGCGCAGGGGGTGGACGATAGCAATCAGGCGCAACTGTTTCCGGCGGCGGCCGCCGTCTTGGATCGGCTCGGCATCGTATTCCTGGAGCTGCGTGAACCCGGCCCCGACGGCACGTTTGGCAAGTCCGATCGGCCTCCGGTGGCGCCGCTGATCCGAAAAGCATTCAAGGGAATCTTGGTGCTGAACTCGGATTACGATCTCGCGCGCGGACAGGCTGCGTTGGCCGGCGGTGCTGCGGATGCCATCACCTTCGGAAGAAAGTTCCTGGCGAATCCAGATCTTCCCTATCGCTTCGCAAACGATCTGCCGCTGAATGCGGACGATCAGAAAACCTGGTATTCGCAAGGGCCCGAGGGCTATATCAATTATCCAGCCCATGTTTAGATGGCCCTCATGACGCGCTTGGCAGGCGACTATGACTGCATCATTGTCGGCGCCGGAACGGCGGGATGCATCCTGGCCAACCGTCTCTCCGCCGATGCCGGACGTCGGGTTCTGCTTCTCGAGGCCGGCGGTGCGGACAATTGGATTTGGTACCACATCCCCGCGGGCTACCTGTTTACCATCGGCAATCCACGCTCGGACTGGATGTTCCGGACCGAAAGCGAGCCGGGCCTCAATGGCCGCTCGCTCGCTTACCCGCGCGGCAAAGTCATCGGTGGTTCCTCCGCGATCAACGCCATGATCAGCATGCGCGGCCAAGCCGCCGACTACGATGCCTGGCGCTCGCTCGGACTGACGGGCTGGGCATGGCGCGACGTGTTGCCGATATTCAAACAGCTCGAAGATCATTACTTGGGCGAAAGCGAACACCATGGATCCGGCGGTGAGTATCGGGTTGAAGCACCGCGCGTCACCTGGCGGGTGCTCGATGCGGTGCGCGAGGCGGCCGTTCAGCTTGGCGTGCCGGCAATTGATGACTTTAATTGCGGCGACAACGAAGGGGCCTCCTACTTCCACGTCAATCAGAAGCGTGGACGCCGTTGGTCAGCCGCGCGCGGCTTTCTGAAGCCGGCGCTGGCACGCGGCAATTTGCGGACTGAACTCAACGTCGTCGTGGAGCGCTTGATTATCGAAAAGGGGCGCGCCTGCGGCGTGCAGTTTCGACGCGACGGTCAGAAATTTGAAGTCCGCACTCAGGGCGAGGTCATTCTTTCGGCGGGTGCGATCGGCTCACCGCAACTCTTGAGCTTGTCGGGAATTGGCCGGCACGAATGGCTCGCGCCCCTCGGCATCGAGACGATTCTGGAGCGACGCGGCGTGGGCTCGAACTTGCAGGATCATTTACAGCAGCGCGCGATCTTCAAGGTGAGCAATGTGAACACGCTCAACGAGGCATATCACTCGATGTGGGGGCGCGCCTGGATGGGCCTCGATTATGTTCTGCGGCGCCGTGGACCCTTGACCATGGCACCGTCGCAACTGGGTATATTCATGCGCTCGGATCCAACGCAGCCGCGAGCGAATATCGAGTTTCACGTGCAGCCCCTGTCGCTCGACAAATTTGGTGATCCCTTGCACCGATTTCCTGCGATCACCCTGAGCGCTTGCAATCTACGCCCGAGTTCGCGCGGCAGCGTGAGACCCCGATCCGCCGATCCGTTGGCGCCGCCGATCATTGCGCCGAACTATCTGGCGACCGCCGCCGATCGCGCCGTTGCGGCGGACGCCATTCGTGTGACTCGGCGCCTCATGGCGCAGCCCGCAGTCCAAGCTTTTGCTCCGATTGAACTGCTGCCGGGCCCCAGTGTCGGCGACGACACAGCCTCACTCGCTGTCGCGGCAGGAAATATCGGCACGACAATTTTCCATCCGGTCGGCACCGCAAAAATGGGGCCTGCATCAGATCTTGAATCAGTGGTCGATGCGCGCTTGCGCGTTCACGGCATTGAACATCTGCGGGTGATCGATGCGTCCATTATGCCGACGATCACATCCGGCAATACCAACACACCAACGGCGATGATCGCCGAGAAAGGCGCACGAATGGTCATTGAAGACCTGCGCGGTTAAAGCCGAAGGCTATCGGTGAATCGTGATCGCGGGATCCAACTGCCCGAGCGCGCCAGCTGCGGTGGTTTGGCCGGTCTGGTCGATATCTGTGCTTGAATACGAACGACCATATCCGCGGCACTTCGAGGCCCCGGGTGCTGTCCCGGGCGCTATTCGGCTGCCCGTGTCGGTCAGGCAACTCGGATCCTGCGCCGCCGCAGTCACGGCCGGTTTTGACTTCGCATTGTCGGCTGTGGTCGCGCAGCCGAACAAGGTGGCGCCGGCGGCGATAACCACTGCGATTCGCATGTAAGTCTTCATAAAGCCCTCCTGATCCAAGGCATTTCCTGGCCTTAAGCGATAGCTATAGCTCCAGCCGTTCCGCTTGTCTAGTGGTGGTATGGCCCTAATTCAAGCAGATCACCCGATTTAACAGTACCCGAGCGCGGCGTGGACATCGAGGGTGCACCGCATCAACGCCGCTCGAAGCGAGCGACGGTCTCCACATGCTCGGTGAAGGGCATGAGATTGAAGGCCCTGAGCGAGGCGAGGCGCAGCCTGCCGCGCGAGGTCAATTGCGTCGCATCACGCAGGAACGATTCGAGTCCGCAGCTGACATAAACCAGCTCTTCGGGCGGATGGTTGCATAAATGGTCCGTGAGTTCCGGGTCCAAACCTTTGCGCGGCGGGTCCGCGATCACCATTTGGAAGTCGGACGCGGCCAATCGGTTGGCCGCCGCTTCACCCGGCATGAGGGAGATTTTCGCCCGCTCCGCCGAGCTGAGTTGTGCGAGCCCCATCTCGAGCCCGTGCAGCGAACTCGGGCTGAGTTCATTCATCGCGATTTCGGCCACCTGCGGCAGGACCGACAACCCAATGGCGCCCACGCCCGCATAGAATTCAGCGACACGCGCACCCGCCGGGATTTGGTCGCGCACGTGCTCGATAATGAGTTGTGCGATGTCCAGGTTGTTTTGCCCAAATGCCCCGGGCGGATAGTGCACCGCCGCTCCGCCAAATCGTTCGACCACGCTTTCCGGCCCGCACCAAGGATGGAAGTTCGGACCGAGAATGGTGTTGGAGCGCTCGAGATTCGCATTGAACCATAGGCTGTGCAGATCCTTCCCCAAGCGTTCGCGGATTAGACCGGAGCATTCGGCGAGCGGCCCTGGCGTTACGCTGTTGGCGACGATGACGACCTGAGCTGTTTGCGAGCTGCGTTCCACCACCACTTGCAGATAGCGCGCAAGACCCAGATGGGCGCCGTCCGAATACGAGGTCACCTTCGCATCGACGAGCGCACGGCGCACCACATTTGCTACACGGTTTATGAGCGGGTGATGAACGCTGCAGTTCGGAATATGAACGACGCGATGGGTGCCCAATTCAAACAACCCGAGCTTCGGGGTACTTAAGCGACCGCGGATAGCGAGTCGAGCGCGGTAGCGAAATCCGGCAGTTGCTCCGGAAACGACCTGCACCGGCGGCAGGCCGTGAGTGCGCGCCAATTCATCCAGCGCGGCGCTCGCGCCGAGCGCGATTCCCGGCTCGCCGAACCTCGGGCAGCCGGGGCACGGCGGCCGGTGAGGACAGACTTTCAGCAAAGCTTCACCGACAATTTGAATCCGCCTTCCATCGGCGCGCTCTCCCCCTTTTTAAGCGAATAGAGCATACTCTTGTAGCCCATGAGCATTCTCATACAGCGCAGCACGAGCATTACCAACCCGGTCTTCATTGAAGACCGGGTGTCGATGCCCTTTGCTGCGTACTCAAACCGTATGAGGATTGATTTCAATGTATCTAGAAGAGCTGTCTCTATGGCGCCTGCGTATCGTCGCGGATAATGACCCAGGGGCCGTTGCCCGCGTCCTGGAGCGTTTCCAGAATCTCAATGTCTTGCCCCGGCGCATCGTCGCCGAGTGCGCTTCCAACGACACCTTTCACATTCAGGTGGACGTCTTCGGCCTTCCCGAGGAGCAGCTGCGGCTCGTCGCCGCAAAAATTCGCCAGTCTCCGAGCATCGTCAACGCGTACTGGCATCGACTCTAGTGCGCCAGGCGGTATTATGGCGAATGGCCAGCCCGATCGATGCCAATCGTTCCTGGATAGCACAGGCAATTGCGAAGCTCGATGAGGATCGACGCCAAGAAGTCGACACGCCATTACTCGCGCTTGGCTTGCCCGAACTGCCAGGGTGCCGGATCTACATAAAAGATGAAACGGCGCACCCGACGGGAAGCTTGAAGCATCGTCTTGCCCGTTCGTTGTTTCTGCATGCCATTTGCAACGGGGATATCGGCGAGCATACGACCGTGGTGGAAGCCTCGTCGGGCTCAACGGCCATCTCGGAAGCTTATTTTGCGAACTTGCTCGGTCTGCCATTCATTGCCGTCGTTCCCCGCGGAACCGCCACAGCAAAGCGCGAGGCCATTGCGCGCGCCGGCGCGCAGATTCACTTGGTCGAGCCTCACGATGAGATCTCCGCCGTGGCGGCGCGAGTCGCTCGCGAGACCAACGGCCACTTCATGGATCAATTCACGTTTGCCGAGCGCGCCACGGATTGGCGCGGCAATAACAACATTGCCGAAAGTTTGTTCGCACAACTGGCTCAGCAAACCTATCCTGTTCCCGCATGGATTGTGGTTGGCGCCGGCACCGGCGGCACGAGCGCGACGATAGGCCGCTATATTCGCTATCAACCCAAACTCAATGCGACCCGACTTTGCGTGGTGGATCCTGAGGGTTCCGCATTCTTTCCTTACTTTGAGGCCGGCGATCGACAGGTCTGCGGCGGCTGCGGCGGGATCATCGAGGGCATCGGCCGAGCTCGCGTAGAACCCTCATTCATGCGGAATGTCGTGGACCGGATGTTGGCCGTGCCGGATGCGGCCTCCATCGCCGGCGCACGCTGGCTCGAGAGCCGCTTAGACCGCCGCTTCGGCCCCTCAACCGGCACCAATATCGCCGGCGCACTCGCGCTGGCGGCGGAAATGCAATCTCAAGGCCGATCCGGCAGCATCGCCACGCTCGCGTGCGATGCGGGAGATCGATACGCGGATACGATTTACGATGATGCCTGGGTTGCCTCGCGAAAAATCGACTTGCACGACTGGCAGCGGCGATTTCAGAATTTGACCGCCGCCCACCCCTTCGGCCACGATCTACAGCGCGCCGATCGCGCTGGCGGCTGATTGTCTCGCAGGTCCAACCGTCGCTATTTCTGCGGCGTCGCGATGCACCAAACCACGAACAACAGATAAAAAGCTGCGCCTAAACCAAAATAGAGTTTGTCCATGACCTGCCCCGAAGAGAAATTGATCGCGCCCGTGGGAGATGAATACTCGATCAAATCGTGGACGGAACGCCGTCGGACAAACGCTGAAGATCCGGTCAGAATGTAAGCTTCATTACGGAGTTAGCGATTGATTCACTCGATGCTGCGCTTGCCGCTGGCCTTCACCACCACCCACCAGGTTAGCCCTGAGGAAATCGACGAATACGCGCACGTCAACAATGCGGTTTATTTGCAGTGGCTGGATCGAATCGCCTGGACGCACGCTGCAAAACTGGGCACGCCGCTCGCGAGCTGCCTGGCAATGCGCCGTGGCATGGCGGTGCGGCACACCCGCATCGACTATCTGGAGGCGGCATTGCTCGGCGACAATTTGTTGCTCGCCACCTGGCTGGTCGCCTGTGACGGGCGTTTGCGCTGCACCCGTCGGTTCGAGATTCTGCGGTTGGGCGACGGGAAGCGAGTTGCAGACGCAGAAATCGAATATTTTTGTCTCAATCTCGATACCGGCAAGCCATGTCGGTTCCCGCCGGAATTTGCAAAGAGCTATGCGGTGATACCGGAAGTCGCCACCGCTTATCGGCAATTGCCGCACGAATTGCGTCACGTTGGCTACTCACGTGGCGGGCTACCAGGTCAAGGCACGAACACATGAATGACAATGAAAATGATACCGGCAAGGCGGCTTTGAGCCGCCGCGAAATCCTGGGTCTGGCGGCGGGGGCAACCATGGGCGCGGCGGTGTACGCAGCTCCCGGACAAGCGGCCGAAGGGCGTGCCAACGATATCGTCCTCATGGACGCGACGGTCCTCAGCAAGGCCATACACTCACGCAAGGTTTCATGCGTCGAAGTGATGAGCGCGTATCTGGAGCATATCGAACGCACCAATCCGAAGGTAAACGCCATCGTGGCGCTTCAAGAGCGTGCAGATCTGCTCATACAGGCGCGCGAGCGCGATGCCCAGCTTGCACGGGGCGAATCCATGGGACCGCTGCACGGTTTTCCGCACGCGGTGAAGGATCTACAGGCGGTCAAGGGCATTCGCATGACCCTGGGGTCTCCGATCCTGAAGGACTTTGTCCCTGCGGCCGACGGATTAATGGTCGAACGGCTGCGCAGCGCGGGCGCGATATTCATCGGCAAGACCAATACGCCTGAGTTCGGATTAGGCTCGCACACCTACAATACCGTCTACGGTGCGACCCACAATGCCTATGACCTGACTCGCTCGGCAGGCGGCAGCAGCGGCGGCGCGGCGGTATCGCTTGCACTGCGCATGCTGCCGGTCGCCGACGGATCCGACTACGGCGGAAGCCTGCGCAATCCTGCTGGATGGAACGGCGTTTTTGGCTTTCGCACCAGCATTGGCCGCGTACCCAACGACGCGCGCGACGCGTGGCTGCCGTCAATGAGCGTCACCGGCCCCATGGCCAGAAACGTCACAGATCTCGCCATGCTGCTCTCGGTGCAAGCGGGCTTCGATGCGCGCGTGCCGCTGTCTCTGGAGGGCGATGGCACCCAGTTTCAACGACCGCTGAACAGTTCGTTCAAGGGCAAGCGTATTGCGTGGGGCGCCGACTTCAGGGGGCATGCGCCCTGCGAAGCGGGCGTACTCGAGGTTTGCCGAAAGGCGGCACAAAGCCTCGAGTCCCTCGGTTGCATCGTCGAGGAGGCCGCGCCGGATTTCGATTTTGACGCGCTGTGGCAAGCGACCATCCGCCTTCGCGGTTGGCAGCAGGGCGCGTCGATCCAGGCCTTCTATAACGATCCGGCCCAACGCGTTTTGCTGAAACCCGAGGCAATCTATGAAGTAGAAACCGGGATGCGCCAATCCGCGCGCGATATCACGGCTGCATCGGTGTTGCGCACCGACTGGTCGCAGACGATGCGTAAATTCCTAGAGCGCTATGATTTTTTCATTCTGCCCACGGCGCAAGTCTTCCCCTTCGATATCAATCAGCATTGGCCGCAGGAAATTGCCGGGCAAAAAATGCAGACCTATCACGAGTGGATGAAGGGCACGCTGCTTGTCACCATGTCAGGCTGCCCGGCATTGGCCGCACCTGCCGGCTTCAGCGCTGCGGGGCTGCCGATCGGTATTCAATTCATCGGGCCGAATCGCCAAGAATTCAGTTGCCTGCAGTTGGCATACGCGTACGAAAGCACGCTCAGTGCCAGCAATCGCCGGTTACCGCCGCTGCTGGGTCGTATAGACATGCGTCGCCCAACACTGACCGGTAATCCCGGCGTAGTGATATAGACCGGCGCGAGCACTGGGCAGGGAGGAGAAGACGAGTCAAGGTCCTGTTGCCTTCGGACCTTGACTCGTCTTCCCCTCCCTGCCGAACGCTCACCACCCGGTCTATATCACTGCGCCGCGCTTTACAAAACTTTACCTGCCCCGCAAAGACCGCTAACAGTCGGCGCGCAGACTGTCAGCGTCTCTCCACTCATAAGGGGTCACGATGACTACTTCTTCCGAATCCGAAAAGACCGCGCCGCCGCGTCGATCCGCCTACAGCCGCATGATCTCAGTCGCCTTTGTCGCCGGAGCTGCTCTCCTCGGCGGCATCGTCGGGGTGTCCGCCGCGACCGGGATGGGCGCATGTGGTTTTCATCATGGGATGACGGCGGGTAGCTATAGCGCCGCTGATGTTTCCGCTCATGTCGATCATGTGTTGAAGCATCTGTACGTCGAGATTGACGCCACCGATGCACAGAAGGCGCAAATCACGCCGTTGGTACAACAAGCCGTGAATGACCTGCTGCCGATGCACACGCAGCTGCAGGCCGCTCATGCGCAAGCCATTCAGGCGTTGACGCAAAGCACGGTGGATCGGACTGCGCTGGAAGCGGCGCGAGTCGCGCATCTGCAGCTGGCCGACCAGGCTTCCAAGCGATTGACGCAGCTTCTCGGGGACGTCGATGAGGTGCTGACGCCGGCTCAACGTACCGCCCTGGCCGCTCACCTCAAACAAATGCACACCAGGACATAATGCGCTGGCGTTGACGGCTCGCTCTCTTTAGAGTCGCCGATCAATGGTTGAGCGAATTCTCTTGGTCGAAGACGATGCCCGCTTGGCCGACATGCTCCTCGAGTATCTCGGTCAGGCGGGTTTTGGCGTTACGGTTGCACCCTTAGGCGCTACTGCGCTCGAGAAACTGTCAGACGCGGAATTCGATGCGGTGGTGCTCGATCTGATGCTGCCGGACATGGATGGGCTCAACGTGTGCCGCCAGCTGCGCGCAAAATACGACACCCCGGTGTTGATGCTGACGGCGAGAGGCGATGCGGTCGATCGAATCGTCGGATTGGAGCTGGGCGCAGATGATTACTTGCCCAAGCCCTTCGAGCCCCGGGAACTGGTCGCGCGGTTGCGCGCCATCATGCGCCGTCGCGTGCGCGGCGCCGCGGGCGAGAAATCCTCTCAGTTCGGCCGCCTGGAGATCGATACTGCGGCGAGGGCCGTTCGATTGGATGGAAAGCCCTGCGAGTTAACCGGCTACCAATTCGATTTGCTCGTGGCATTGGCGAAGAACGCGGGCCGTGTCTTGTCTCGCGAGGTTCTGATGGACCTGGTCAAAGGCGAGGAATTCGAGTCCTTCGACCGTTCCATTGATGTGCACATTTCCCGCATTCGGGCCATCATTGAGGACAATCCCAAAAAGCCCCGGCGCATTATCACGGTGCGCGCTGCGGGCTACGTATTCGCCAAGGCGCAGGATTGATGTTGCGCCTATACCTGCGCTTCTATTTGGCACTTCTGGTCAGCCTCGCCCTGCTGGGTCTGGCCGCCTCGGTATTGGTGCGTTTCGCCGGCGGCCCGATGGAACAAGTTGGTGTCTCGGTCGCACGATTGGCTCAAAACGTCCTGCCGCCCGCGCAGGCGCCAGCCTCGGAACAGCAGGAAGCGCTGCAACGCGTGGCCGCTGGTTTCAAGGCCGATGTCACGCTGTTTGCCGAGGACGGGACGATCATTGCCGCCATTGGGCGTCCGCTGCCCATGCCCAGCGCACGGCACTCTCATCTGCTGAGTTTTGCGCATTGGCCGGGCGGCGGCGCGCTCTCAAGCGTGCGCTTGGCGGATGGTCGTGTGCTGGTCGCCAGCGTGCCCCTCGGCTCCGGCGTTACACGCACGAATTTTCACCTGCTGGTGCTTTTCGCGGTGGTATCGATAGGCCTCGCTGCCTTTCCCATCGTGCGACAAATCAGCGGACGCCTCGAACGCCTGCAGCGCGGCGTCGACTCGCTCGGTGCCGGCGATCTTGGCGCACGCGTCGCTGTCGAAGGCCATGACGAAATCGCCAGCCTCGCGGAGAGCTTTAATCGGGCGGCAACTCAGATTGAGCAGCTCATCCACGCGAATCGGTCCTTGCTGGCCAATGCCTCGCACGAATTGCGAACCCCGCTGGCGCGTATTCGGCTCGCGCTGGAAATGCTGAAGCAATCCGCGGATCCGAAAACCAAAGCGGGCCTGGAACAGGACATCGCTGAGTTGGACGGCTTGGTCGATGAAATTTTGCTGGCGAGCAGGTTGAACACGGTTGCGCAAAACGACGTGCGCGAGGAGGTCGATTTGCTTGCCCTGGCGGCTGAGGAATGCGCCCGATACGATGAGGTCCACCTCGAGGGCGAGCATCTTAAAATTCAGGGAGACCCGCGATTATTGCGTCGCTTGCTGCGCAATCTGTTGGAAAACGCAAAGCGCCATGGCGTGCCGCCGACTCAAGTCAGGTTGCAGCGCGAAGGCAACAGGGTGGTGTTGAAGGTTTGGGACAACGGACCCGGTCCGGCGCCGGCAGAATTCGAACAAGTGTTCACGCCCTTCTATCGCCGCCGCGACAGCCAGAACAGCACGGGCAATGGGTTGGGCCTGTCCTTGGTACGCCAAATAGCGCGCCGTCACGGCGGCGACGCCCGTTGCACATCCATGGATGACGGCCGCAGCTGCTTTGTCGTCACGCTACTGAGCAGTGACTCCGCATGAGGCGGCGCGTCCCAGCAACAGCGCCCTTTCGCGCGCGTTCTGTGCCAGCGCCGCCGCGCGCGTAAATTCGGTGCGGGCCTCTTCGAAGCGGCCCAGCTTTTGCAGCAGATCGCCTCGCACACTCGGCAACAAATGATACGTGCTGAGCCGAGAGTCCGAATTCAAGTCATCCACGATCTCGAGTCCAGCACTCGGGCCGAAGGCCATCGACACCGCCACGGCGCGATTCAGATCGACAACGGGTGAGGGCGCAAGCTGCGCCAATGCATCGTAAAGCGCGACAATGCGGACCCAGTCGGTTTCCCCGGCGCTGTGCGCCCGCGCGTGACAGGCCGCAACCGCGGCTTGCAGCGCGTAAGGCCCCAGCGCGCCGCCCAGCGCCTCCAATCGCTCCAGAGCCGCGAGTCCTCGATGAATCAACAATTGATTCCAGCGGCCGCGGTCTTGCTCGAGCAACAAAATCGGCTGTCCCGCAGGTCCGACTCGCGCAGCCGCGCGCGACGCCTGAATCTCCATCAATGCGATCAGGCCGTGGACCTCCGGTTCACGAGGCGCCAGTTCAGCGAGAATGCGGCCCAGGCGAAGCGCCTCCTCGCAGAGTGTCGGGCGCATCCACTCCTCGCCTGTGGTTGCCGCGTAGCCCTCGTTGAAAATCAAATAGATCACTTCGAGCACCGATGCGAGCCGCGCCGCGAGTTCTTCGCTGCGCGGCATTTCGAAGGGCACGTGAGCTTCGGCCAGCGCACGTTTGGCGCGCACGATTCGCTGCCCAATGGTGGTTTCCGGCACCAGAAAGGCGCGCGCGATTTCCGCGGTATTGAGTCCGCCCAGCAGCCGCAATGTGAGCGCGACTCGCGCCTCCGTGGACAAGACCGGGTGGCACGCGATGAACATGAGGCGCAGCAAATCATCGCCGACATCCTTGTCGGATTCCTCCTCGGGCGCCGGGGTCATGGGCGCGAGCAACTGCGCGTCGTTCGCGATGGTCTCGTGCTTGCGCTGCAAAAGCTTGAAACGACGCAATTGATCGAGCGCGCGGTTCTTGGCGGTGACCATCAGCCACGCTCCAGGATTGTTCGGAACGCCGGACACGGGCCATTGCTCGAGTGCCGTCACCAGGGCATCTTGCGCCAGTTCCTCGGCGAGACCGACGTCGCGCAACATGCGTGCGAGTTTTGCAATGATCTTGGCCGACTCCATGCGCCACACTGCCTCGACGGTGCTCCTGATGTTCGACTCAACCATGGCGGACGCGACTCAACCGAGGCCCTATTCGAAGCACGGCCCGAGTTCGCGGACTTCGATGGTCGCCGAATGTGCCACCGGGCATTCCGCCGCAATCGCAATGGCTTGCTCGCGCGTCTCGCACGTCAACATAAAGATGCCGCCGACCATCTCTTTGGCCTCGGCGAAAGGACCATCGACGACACTCGTCGTCCCGCCACGCACATTGACGCGGGCACCGCGTGCGTCACCCTTCAGCGACTGGCTCAAGGTGAGCAGCCCGCGAGCCTTCAGCGTCTCACTGAAGTTCACCATTTTGTCGTAGAGCACGCGGCCCTCCGCCTCGGTGCGTGCCAGACGCTGACCCGCGGGTTCGACGATCAACAACATGTAACTCATCGCACTGCCTCGTTGAAAGATCCTTCTTGAGCCGAAGTATGGCCCAAAGCGGCCCTTAAGATTGAATCTGCGTCACTTCAAGTCAAGCGTCCCAGGTGCTGCTGTCGAATATCGGGCGAATCTCGATTTCCGAGTCCCCGGGCATGGGGTTGGGACAGCGCTTGACCCATTCCAGCGCCTCTTCGATTGAACGCACCTGCCAAAGCCAGAAACCCGCCACGAGTTCCTTGGTCTCGGTAAACGGACCGTCCAACACGGTTCGATTGCGGCCCGAGAACTGCACGCGCTTGCCTTCAGAACTCGGGCGCAGACCATCGGCCGCAAGCATGACACCGGCCTTTGTGAGCTCTTGGTTGAATTTATCCATCTCGGCCAGCAGGGTCTGAGTCGGCATGACCCCCGCTTCGCTGTCTTTGGTTGCCTTGACCAATACCATGACTTTCATCTCGTCCTCCGGTTTGCTGTCCTACATGACGACGATCCAGCGATCGCGTTTTCGACCATACCGATGAGATTTTTTGAATCACAGGTAATGCCGTAACGCGAAAACCCAAGCCGCGCACACGAGCAGTACGGCGCCGAGGCCCGCGATGAGCTGCACGCGAGGCTCTCGATTGTTGGAAACGCCGGTCCGAACAAAGACCCAGCCCACCCCCAAACCGAAAAGAAATCCCAGCGCATGTCCCAGCACATCCACGTGGGCACTGCCCGCACCGAGCAAGGTTAAGAGACAAATTCCCGCAATGAGCGGCGCCCAGCGATACCACAGGCGTTCTCGCAACGTAAGGCGCTGCCGCCACGCCATACCGGAGAGCATTCCTAACGCAGCGAATACGGCCGTCGAGGCACCCACCGCCCGATGCGTGATGGGCGTAACGAGGATTTCTGCGTAGTTTGCCAGTGCGGCCGCGCCCAGGATGCCCGCCCAGGCAACGCCAGGTCCCAGCAG
>DATNKC010000600.1:0-34060 GCA_035603615.1 Steroidobacteraceae bacterium
CGGCTTGCTCGCCACGACAAAACTGCTCGACGAACACGCAATTGCTCACCGGATCATACGAACCCCCGCCCCCTTCCGGATGTGGCAACTTTTTTTTATGGATCCAAATGGTGTCGATGTGGAGCTTGACTTCGATCCTGAGGAAATTGCCCCACCGGACTGGCGCACTCGCCAATGATGCCGCTGTTGCGATACAGCCGGATTCCGCCCGAGGCAGAAGCCTTGCGCCGGGAGATTCGCGAGTTTCTACAGAGCGCACTCGTCGATTTCCCTGCGGTGCGTCGAGCTGACTCTTGGATGGGTTTCGACGCGCAATTCAGCCGTCGTTTGGGAGAGCGTGGCTGGATTGGAATGACGCTGCCTAAGCGTTATGGCGGTCGGGAGGCGAGCGCCTTCGCTCGCTACGTGGTAATTGAAGAACTGCTGGCGGCCGGCGCGCCAGTTTCCGCACACTGGATCGCGGATCGACAAAGCGCACCGATGTTGCTGCGCTATGGCACCGAGGCACAAAGGCAGCGTTTCCTGCCCGGCATTTGCCGCGGCGAGAGTTTCTTCTGCATCGGCATGAGCGAGCCCGGCTCCGGCTCGGACCTTGCCTCCATCAGCACCCGTGCACGGCGCGGCACGGCAGGTTGGGTCCTGAATGGCCGCAAGGTCTGGACCACCAATGCACACCGATCACACTTCATGATCACCTTGGCTCGCACGCAAGACAAAACGAGCGAGCGTCACCGCGGGATGTCGCAGTTCATCGTCGATCTTAAGCGCCCGGGCATCAGCGTGCGCCCGATTCGAGATCTGACCGGAGATGAACATTTCAACGAGGTTCTGTTCGAAAACGTCGAACTCGGGGAAGAGGACTTGGTCGGTGCGGAGGGAGAGGGCTGGGCGCAGGTCACCGCTGAGCTTGCCTACGAGCGCAGCGGCCCGGAGCGCATACTGAGTTGTATGGCTTTGGTGAACACACTCCTCGAACGGGTCGGGAAATCCCCCGATGCCCTCCAGGCATGCGAGCTTGGCCGCGTGGCGGCACGTCTCTTCGCGCTGCGGAACATGTCGATCGCCGTTACGGCGCAGTTGCAGGCCGGCGAGAATCCCGCGGTGGCGGCTGCCTGTGTCAAGGACTTGGGGGTAACGCTCGAACAGGAAATCCCGGAAATCGCCCAAGCGATAGACGCCACGGAGCCCTCTTCCGCGGGAAGCGACCACGCGAAAGTGCTCGCCCATCTGACACAGCTTGCCCCCTCATTTTCGTTGCGGGGTGGTACGCGAGAGATTCTGCGCGGCATCATTGCGCGCAGCTTGGAGCTTCGCTGATGCGCGAGATTTTCGAAGCCACGATAGAGCGGATTTTCAGCGATCTCGTCACGCCCGCGCTCATTCACCAGTGTGCGGCAGGCGCGTGGCCCGACTCACTTTGGCAGACATTGGAAGACGCTGAAATGACCTTCGCCGCGGTACCGGAGGAGTTCGGCGGCGCGGGCGCGACGTGGGAGGACGCATATACGTTGATTCGTGCCGCAGGCGCCCACGCGGTCCCGGCTCCGTTTGCCGATACACTGCTCGCCAACTGGCTGACGGGACGCGCAGGTCTTGAGCCGGTCAAAGGCCCGGTAGCCATCGCCGCCCAGGCGCAACTGACGTGTTCGCAAGGAGCATTCAGCGGCCGGCTGGAGAATATCCCCTGGGGTCGGGATCTTAAGCGGATTGTCGCCGTGGCGGCCGAGCCTTCGCGCCTCGTCCTACTGGACACGACAAACGCCGTACAACTTGAGCGCGGCAGCAATCTCGCAGGTGAACCGCGCGATGCTGTGACCTTTGATCGCGCTCGCCCGATCGCTGCGGCGCCCTTGCGCGACGAGGCGGCGCACGAACTTCTCCTGCTTTGTGGCGCCATGGTTCGTTCAGCGCAAATGGCCGGCGCACTTCAGTCGCTCCTTCAAATGACCACCGCCTATGCCACTGAGCGTGTCCAATTCGGCAAACCCATCGGCCACTTTCAGGTCATTCAGCAGCAGATTGCGGTGCTGGCCGAACACACCGCCTGCAGTCTGCTCGCCGCGGAGGCGGCCTTTGCCGAATCCACCGGCGACATTGCGACTCTGCCTATCATGGCGGCCAAGATATGCGTGGGCGAAGCGGCAAGCATCGGGGCCTCAACCGCGCACGCGGTTCACGGTGCCATTGGCTTTACTGATGAACACAATCTGCACCTCAAGACCCGCCGCCTCTGGGCGTGGCGTGCCGAGTACGGATCGCAGTCCTATTGGTCACAGCGCTTGGGTCGAACAGTGTGTGAGTCCGGATCGGGCGCTCTATGGTCCATGCTGACACAGGCCGGGACACCGATGCGGGCGACCAGGGAGATCCACTCATGAGCAAGTTTCTATCGATGGAGCGCGAGGGCGATGTTGTTACGGTGCGAATGAATCGCCCCGAAACCCGTAATGCGCTCACCGACCCTGAGCAAATGCAGGAGTTCGCCGACCTATGCAGCGATCTGCGCCGCGATGCCTCCGTCAAGGTGATGATACTCACAGGAGCGGGAAAGGCTTTTTGCGCAGGCGGCAACATCAAGGACATGAGGGACCGCGCGGGAATGTTTGCCGGCTCGCCCTACACGTTACGCAATAACTACCGCGACGGCATTCAACGCATTCCCCTGGCCCTGTACGAGCTGGAGATTCCGATCATTGCGGCCGTGAATGGCCCCGCCATCGGTGCGGGTCTGGATTTGGCCTGCATGTGCGACATCCGATTGGCGGCGCAGAGTGCGACGTTTGCCGAGAGCTTCGTACGCCTGGGTATCGTGCCCGGCGATGGCGGCGCGTGGTTGTTGCCCCGCGCCATCGGGCTGCCTCGCGCTAGTCTGATGGCTTACACCGGCGATACCATCGATGCCGCCAAAGCGCTCGACTGGGGCTTGGTCGTGCAGGTGACCTCAGACCCCGAACTGCTCGAGGCGGCGCAAAGCTTGGCACGCAAAATTGCCGCCAATCCGGCGCACGCGCTGCGCCTCACCAAGCGGCTTCTGCGTGAAGGCCAGCACGTCAGGCTCGACACCCTGCTCGAGCTCTCGGCCGGCTTTCAAGCCCTCGCCCATCATACCGAGGAACATCACGCGGCCGTCGCTGCCTTTCTCGACAAGCGCCCCCCGGGGCGCTAAGAGGTTTGAATATGCGTCCGGTGTTTCGCGACGATCACAATCTATTCCGAGACCAGGTACAACGCTTCGTTGAGCGCGAAATCATCCCGCATCTGGCGCAATGGGAAGACGATGGGATCGTGCCGACTGCTCTGTGGCGCAAGGCCGGCGCCGAAGGACTGCTGTGCGTCAGCGTGCCGCAAGAATATGGCGGCGCGGGTGGCGACTACGGCCATTCGGCAGTGCTGATCGAAGAACTGGCCCGCGCCAATGCCACCGCGGTGGGCTTCACCACGCATTCCGAGATCGTCGCCAACTACATCCTGACCTACGGCAGCGAAGAGCAGAAACAGCGATGGCTGCCGCCCATGACGCGGGGCGAGCTGATCGCCGTCATCGCAATGAGCGAACCGAACACGGGGAGCGACCTGCGCTCGATCCGGACGCGCGCGCATCGCGACGGTGATGAGTATGTCATCTCGGGTCAAAAGACCTTCATCACCAATGGCGGAAATGCCGGCCTGGCGGTCACCGCCGTCAAGCTCAACCCTGCTGCCAAGGAGCTGACGTTGATCGGCGTCGAGGCCGATCGTGCAGGATTCAGAAAAGGCCGTTTGTTGCCCAAGATTGGACTCAAAGGTCAGGACACAGCAGAGTTGTTCTTCGACGACGTTCGAGTCCCCGTTGCGAATCGATTGGGTGCGGAAAACGAAGGCTTCCGCTATTTGTCGCATCAACTGGCTTGGGAGCGGCTGATCATCGCGATCCGGGCGGCGCAATCGATCGATACGCTGCTCGAGGAAACGATCGCCTACACCAAATCGCGGCACGCTTTTGGCAAGCCGGTGTTCGACTATCAGAACTCGCGATTCAAACTCGCCGACGCCAAAGCGCAGCTAACCATGCTGCGTGCATTTGTCGATCAATGTCTCACCTTGGTGATGCAGGGTGAATTAACTCCAGAAACCGCGGCCATGGCCAAGCTGGTGGGATCAGAAATGCAGGGCCGTCTGCTCGATGAGTTCCTGCAACTGCACGGCGGCTATGGTTTCATGAGCGAGTACAAGATCTCTCGCGCATGGGTCGACGCCCGGGTCGCCAGAATCTACGGCGGAACCTCGGAGATCATGAAAGAGATCATCAGTCGCTCGCTATAGGCGCGGCCACGGCCTCCTCATAGCCGCGCTGCACATAGGTCATGCGGCCGCCGGCCAGCATCAGCGCGCTATACAAATTCAATTCGACGATCTGCTCGGTGCTGAAATGCTCAGCAAGCGTTTCGAATAGCGTTTCATCGATCGCGAAATAGTCGCCGGCGAACAGCTCCGCGTAGCGCAAGGCGGCACGCTCCGCGTCGGTAAAGCGCGGATGATCCGACGACAGGCAGGCCAGATCCTCCTCGGTAACCGTGTCGGATTTGCGCGCAACCAGGCACGCCTGGCAGGTCGTAATCGCCGCAATCCGCAGCCGCACCAGTTCGCGTAGACGCTCCGGTAAACAGCTGCGCAAGTGCATTTCTTCGAGCGCACTCAGCCAGGCTGCCGCAACAGCCGGTCGATGCGCCCAGATCTGTACCGGAATCGTCGAGCTGAGCATGCGATTGTGGCGTCCCCTCTCCACCAAGGCTGCGAGCGGGGGCGCGAGCGCATCGAGTCGAACGGGAACCACTCTCGGCATGCTGCTACCTCGCTGCTAGTCCAAGCGCTCCAAGATCGTGGCTGTTCCCATGCCGCCCGCGCAGCAGATTGCCTGCAGGCCGAAACGTGCGTTGCGCCGCTCGAGTTCGTGCAACAACGTGGTCATGATTCTCGCGCCGCTGGCGCCAAGCGGATGCCCGAGCGCAATGGCGCCGCCGTTGACATTGAGCCGATCGCTGCCAATCCCCAACTCCTTCATCCATAGCAGCGGTACGCAGGCAAAAGCCTCGTTCACCTCGTACAGGTCAATGTCACGCTTGGTAAGTCCCCCACGCTGCAAAACCTTCTCCGTGGCCGCGATCGGACCCGTGAGCATCAGCGTGGGATCGGAGCCCACCGTCGTGAAGGCACGAATGCGCGCGCGCGGCTTGATGCCAAGTCGCCGTGCCGCGCTCTCGGACATGAGCAGCACCGCCGCCGCGCCATCGGAGATCTGAGATGCATTGCCGGCGGTGATCCGCCCATCGGGCCGAAAGCTTGTTTTGAGCTTGGCCAGTTTTTCTTCGCTGGTCTCGCGCCGGATGGTTTCATCCTTTGCAAACGCCGGGGCCGAACTCTCGCGATTCTCGCTCAAGGAGGCGACGGGAACCGGCACGATCTCTTTGTCAAAGAATCCGGCATCCGCGGCCGCCGCCGCGCGCCGGTGGCTTTCGACCGCATACTGATCGAGCTGCTGCCTCGAGAAGCCCCACGCATCGATGATGCGTTCAGCCGCTTCTCCCTGACTGGTAAGATCGAATTTCTCTGCCGCCAGCCAGCCGAAAGGCTTTCCGTGGACATCGCGATTACCGCCCATCGGCACGCGCGACATGTTTTCAGCGCCGCCCGCGATGACAATGTCGACCGCACCGGCTGCAATTGAACCGACTGCCACATGAACCGCCGCTTCAGCGGAACCGCATTTGCGATCGATGGTCATGCCCGGGATGGTCACCGGCCAGCCCGCGCCGAGAACCGCGGTGCGCGCGATATTGGCGCTTTGCTCGCCCACCTGTGTCACACAGCCAAAAATGACGTCCTCGATCTGCTCTGGGGACAATCCCGCGCGATTGGCCAGTTCCTGAATGAGATGCGCGCCCAAATGGTCCGCGCGCACGTCCGCGAGCGCGCCTCGGAATCGGCCGATCGGAGTGCGCGCGGCCGCGACCACCACCACCCCGGTCATAGCACCTGGGCCTTCAGTCCAGAGCCCGGGATCTTTTTCCCGTCCTCATAGACATATACGCCCCGGCCCGCTTTGCGGCCGATGCGGCCGGAGGCCACCATCTTGATGATCAGCGGGCACGGCCTAAATCGTTCGCCCAACGTTTGATGCAGGTACTTGAGCACTGCAAGGCGCGTATCCCACCCGGTCATGTCGCCGAGTTCCAAGGGACCCATGGGATGATTCAGCCCCAAGCGCAGTGCCGTATCGATGTCCTCTGCGCTGGCTGTCCCTTCGAGCAGCATGTACATGGCTTCGTTGCCGAGCATCGCCGACATGCGGCTGGTGGTGAGGCCCGGCGTCTCGTTCACCACAATCGAGGTCTTGCCGATTTTCTCTGCGTACTCGCGCGCTTTCGCGATCGTTGCCTCTGATGTGTCCAATCCCATCACCAGCTCGATCAGCTTCATTTTGTGGACGGGGTTGAAGAAATGCATGCCGATTACACGGTCCGGACAGGGCACCGCGGTGGCGATTTCAGTCACGCTGAGCGCCGATGTATTGCTGGCAATCACCGCATCGGCCGCCAACACCGGCTGGGCCTCGGCAATCACAGCCTTTTTGAGCGCGAGCTGCTCCGAGACCGTCTCGATGAGCAAGGCCGCCCCGCGGCACGAGGCAACCAAATCCGTGCTGACGGACAGACGCTTGGCCGCCGAATCTGCCTCCGCCGCCGCGAGCTTACCGAGCTTCACGCCGCTACCCAAGATTTCCGTGACTTCGTTTTTCGCCCGCGTCAGTGCGGAGGCATTGGTGTCCACCAGAACCGTGGCAAAGCCCGATGAGGCAAATGCATGCGCGATGCCCGTTCCCATCAGACCCGCACCTGCGATGACAATCGTTTCACTCATTCCTTCACCTTCGTTTGCTCGGGAACGCCTGCGCGTAGTTCGCTAGCGTTTCTCGATTTTGATATCGGTCTCTTCCAAATCCCAGGTCGCTGCGGTCTTGCCCTGTGCCCGCAGCTCGTACTTGAGCACCCGGCCTTGCGGATTCTTAGGCAGTGAGTCACGGAACTCGATGTAGCGAGGCAAGGCATAGTACGGAACCTTGCCCATTGCCCAGCGAAACAACGCTTCCGCGGTCAGCTGCGACTCTGGTTGACGCACCGCGGTCACCTTGACATCGTCTTCGCCCGCGGCCGCTGGCACGGCATGCACCGCTACCTCGGTGATATCCGGATGCTGCGCGAATGCCGACTCCATCTCGAAGCTCGAGATGTTCTCTCCACGCCGCCGCAGATAATCCTTCTTACGGTCGATAAAGTAGAAAAAACCCTGCTCGTCGAACTTGCCGATGTCGCCGGTGTGAAACCACAGATTGCGCATCAGACGCAGCGTTTCTTCCGGACGCCGCCAATAGCCCTGAAACATGATGTCCGGGCGCAACGGCCGGACCACGATCTCGCCCGGCACGTTGGCAGGCAATTCGTTGTCGAGATCATCGACGATGCGTACATCGAAATCAGAAATACGTTTACCCGACGAGCCGGGTGCCGCGTATTCGCCCGCGGGCAGCGAGGTAACGACGCAAGCTTCGGTCAGGCCGTAGCCGTTTCCGCCGACCTGGCGTGCACCGAAGCGCTCGCGCCAGATCTTCTTGGTGACTTCCGTGAAGGGATTGCCGCGCACCGTGTGGATTTGACCAAAGCACTGCTTCATTGAATCGCTGTCGGGGGCTTGTGCGAGCAGCGCGCCCATGCCGCCCAAAATAGATGCGATGGTCGCGCCCGAGCGCTGAACCTCCGGCCAGAAATTCGACACTGAGAATCTTGGTAGGATCGCGACTCTCGCGCCGACTAGAATGTTGGACAGCACCCCGACACATACGGCATTCATATGAAACAGCGGCAGCGGCGTGATCGTGATATCGCTTTCGTTTGCGGGGCCCGCGCGCAGTTGCAGGCGCGCCAGGTTGCACATGAAGTTATAACTCAACATGCAGCCTTTCGACGGACCGGTCGTGCCCGCGGTATAGATGAGGCACGCCAAGTCCTCAGGCTGCGGCTTATCCGGCAGCGGCGCATCGTCATCGCCTCGAGCCTCATCGAGTGGCGCGATCCGAACGCCGGATGTCACTGCACTTAAGTCCGAGGAGCCGCCTCGATACAGCACGGTCTTCACCGCGGGGAATTCGCCGACGAGCGTCTGAATCCGCTCAAGATAATCCGCTTCGCAGATGACGAGTTTCGCGCCGGCATCGACGATTTGATGCCTTAGAAATTCGCCGCGCAATGCCGTATTGATCGGCACGCTGACCGCGCGCAGCTTATTTATGGCCAGCCAGCTGACGATGGCATCGGCATTGTTGTCGAGCATCGTGATCACGGTGTCGGACTGGCACACTCCCCGCTTTCGAAGTGAGTTCGCGAATCGGGTCGACAGACCATCAATATCGCCGTAGCTGAAGAACTCGCCGCCGATATCGAGAAGTATGCGGTCCGGATGACGGGCCACGGCACGATCCAAAGCGTCGATCACAGTGTCCCGCTGCCCCACCGACCATGTCTCGGGCGATCCCAGTGCTAGCACTTCTCATCTCCCGTGGCGTTCGCTCGCAGGGCAACGATGCTCGCCTCGTAAGGCTTCAAACCGGAGCCAATGAGCCAGAGCGCCAGCAGCGCCGTTGGAGCCGCGCAGATGGCCAAGGAGTAACGTAGCGCGCTGCTGTCCTTGAAGACGTAGTCGGTCAGCAACGCCGCCAACGTGGGTCCAAGACCGATGCCCAGGAGCCCTGCCAGCAGCAAATACGTTGCGATCGCCAGCCCGCGCATGCGATTCGGTACCACCCCCTGAATCAGCGCGGGCGCGGCCGACTGCGCGATGCTCAGGGAGAACACCGTCACAAAGAGCAGCGCATACGCGAGGCCGGGAGTGCCCGATAAGGGCCAAAACACCGCGGGCGCCGGTAGCAGCAGCACGCCGATGAAGGCCACGCGCAAGCGTGCGGCGCTCACCCGAAGGCGGCAGAAGTAATCGCTCAAAAATCCGCTCAACAGCGTGCCAATGGCGCCGGCCGTCGCCACCACAATGCCGATCACGACCCCGGATCGTGACGGCGGGATGCCGAATCGTCGATCGAACTGGGCAGGCGCCCAGGCCAGTGTGCCGTAGCCGATAATCGACAGCAGGGTCGGATAGGTCAGCACACGCCAGAACGTCGCGCTGTGCTGGCGAAGAAAGCGCATAAATTCCCCAATCGAGGGTGCCGTTACGGACGCCGCTTGGTTGAGTTCGTGCCGTTTTGGCTCGCGCAACGAGAGAGCCAACAGCAGCGCCAGCGGTAAGCCCGGCACGGCGGCGAACAGAAACGCCGCGCGCCAACTCGAGAGAACTCCCAATCCGGCAATTTGCACGCCGGCGTGAGGGATCACTTTCAGCAGCCAGCCGCCGAGCAGCAGCGAGGCGCCTGAACCAATCGCGAGCGATACGTAGTAGGCAGCCAATGCGCGCCCACGCCGACCCGGCTCGATGTAATCCGCGATGAGCGAGTACGCGGCGGGCGCAAGGACTGCTTCGCCGATTCCAACACCGACTCGCGCTAACATCAGATGCGTGTAGCTCTGCGCGAACGCGAACAAGGCCGTGGCAATGCTCCAAAACAAAAGGCCGGCGATGATCAGGTTGCGACGGCTGCCCTTGTCGACCAATCGGCCCAGCGGCAATCCGGCCAGCGTATAGAAGATCGCAAATCCATAACCTTGCAGCAGACTAAACGCTGTATCGGAGATCCCGAACTCTTGTTTCAGCGGCCGAACCAACAGCGCGGGTAGCTGCCGGTCCAGCTGCGACAACAAGGTTGCCGCAAACAGCACGGCGACGACATACGAGGCGTACGAGACGTTTGGGTAGGAAGCCGCCACTCGAGGCCTGCCGACAGTCGCCTGCACTTCGCTCATGGCAGGGCAGGAGCGGCACGCCAGCGAGGCAGCGAATCAGGCGCGGCTTTTCTTGGACGCGAGGTATTCGGCATCGAGAACTTCGTCTGGCGTGCGCACGCTCGGTCCCAAGATCGGCCCGACGAGCTCATGCCCCCAGGTGCTTAATGACTCGGGATTCAATTCGAATCCATCAGGGTGCCAGGGCTCGAGTTCGACGATGCATTCGAACGCAAACCCCGATGGATTGAAGTGATAAAAAGACATATGCGGGTCTTGGGTATGCTGGCCGAGCTTCATCATCAGCGGCAGATTGCGCTTTTTGACAAGATCATAGGTCTCGCCGACATCGCGCACCGTCTTCACAAACAGTCCGACATGCTGCACGCCCATTCGGCCGGGCGCGTGACCGTAGGCGATGTCATGGCTCGAAAAGGTGTTGAGCTTTGCGCGGAAGAATCCCGTCTTGCCTTTTCCAGCGCCAGAGCCGTACCAGCTGAACCCCATCACACCGATGAGAAATCGCTCCAGTTCCGGAGGGTATTCCGGAGTCATGACCACAATATGCCCCATGCCGCGCTGACCGCCCAGAAACCCTCCGTGCGGACGACCGGGTACAAAAGATCGGGGGGACCATTTCTGCGCGTAGAACAATTCGTGCTGATAGCCAACGGGATCGCGAAACCGAATCAATTCCTTGACGCCGCGCAATTGGCAGAGTGCGGCATCTCCGATCTCGAATTCCACGCCGGCAGCTTTGAACTTCTCGATCGCTGCGAGATATTCGAGCCGACCTCGCGCCTCCCAGCCGACGTAGGCCAAGCGATCGATTTTTCCGGCATGAAACGCAAAGCGATGACGCCGATCGTCGAGTTTGAAATATAGCGATGTTGGCTCTGACTCGATTTTGACCAGCTGAAAGCCCATGACCTCAGGACCGTAACTGCGCCATTCTTCGAGCTTGGTCGTCTCGAAACCTAAATAACCGATTCCATTGATATCCACGTTGCCTGCCCTAGGGTGTTATTTTGCCGTCGGCAACTACGCGAAGGGCCTGAGCGGGGCAGCTGGCAGCGGCTTCGGTGGCCTCCTCTTCAAGGCCGGCGGGCACAATCTCGTTCTCAAGATATACCAGGCCGTTGTCGTCAGCCTTGAAAACATCCGGACACAGCTGCATGCAAATTCCATAGCCGCAACAGCGTTCCCGATCTGCGAAGGCACGCAAGGTGCCCTGCGAAGCAGTATTCAGCTCAGCCATTCCCGCCCCCGTTTGCTCGCTTGAGGCAAAGTATGCACACAATCGCCAATTCTGTCACGATTTAGCCACGATGCGGCCTACCCTGCTGTTGCGTGCTTTTGCGTCCTAAAGGCCGCGCGCTGGCGCACGGACATTACCTGCGTCGCAGCATTATGAACAGAAGCGTGGAATCTGTGCATTTTATTGCTCTATAATGGTTTGCAAACAAATATCGCTCCCGGCCGATCCGCGCACCGCTGCCCATGCATTGGAGACCTGATGAAGCTCAATGATCTGATTCTTGTAAGCGTGGACGATCACGTGATTGAACCCCCCAATGCCTTTGCCCGTCACATGCCCAGCCGATACAAGGGCCGTGAACCGATGGTACAGCAGCGCAAAGGCCGCGACATCTGGGTGTTCGAAGATCGCGCAACCGGCTACATGGGTCTTAATTCCGTCGTCGGACGGCCGAAGGAAGAATACGGCATGGAACCGCTGTCCTATGAGCACATGCGCCGCGGCACCTGGGATATCAAGGCCCGGGTCGATGACATGAATGTCAACGGCGTCTTGGGCTCAATATGTTTTCCCACGTTTCCAGGATTCGCGGGTCAGCGCTTTCAAAGCGTGCCCGACCGCGACGTCTCGCTCGCGGTCATACAGGCATACAACGACTGGCACCTGCAAGACTGGTGCAACGCTGCGCCCGGCCGTTTCATTCCGCTCATGATCATCCCGTGGTGGGACATGGCAGCCGCGGCTGCGGAAGTCACCCGTATGGCGAAACAAGGCGTGCATGCGGTCACCTTGTCTGACAATCCCACGGTTCACAATTATCCGTCGATTCATAACGCTCATTGGGATCCACTCTGGAAAGCGTGCGCCGACAACAATGTGGTGATCTGCGCGCACATCGGCACCGGCACCAAGGCGCCGCACGCCTCTCCTGAGACTCCGATCGACGCGTGGATTACAACCATGCCGATATCGATCGCAAATTCAGCCGCCGACTGGCTCTGGGCGCCGATGTGGAAGAAATACCCCGGATTGCGTCTCGCGTTGTCCGAGGGCGGGATCGGTTGGATCCCCTACCTCTTGGAGCGGGCCAACTTCACCTATCGGCATCATCATGCGTGGACGATGACTAACTTCGGCGATCGGCTACCCAGCGATTTCTTCAATGAACACTTCATCACCTGTTTCATCGAGGATGAATTTGGCCTGAAGAATTTGAGTTCGATCAATGTCGACAAGGTTTGTTGGGAGTGTGATTACCCGCACTCGGATTGCACTTGGCCGACCTCGGCCGATGTATTCCACGAGCACTCCAAGAATCTGAGTGACGAGGTGATCAATAAAATCACGCATTTGAACGCCATGCGGGAATTCTCATACGATCCCTTCGCTGTGCTCGGCCGCGAGAAATGCACCGTCGGTGCACTGCGGGCGCAGGCCACCCACGTGAGCATCGAGCCGGCGCTCGGGCTCGGCGGCGAGGCGCCGGTGCGTGATCCCAATAAACCCGTGACGTCAGGGGACATCAACAGAATGTTCGCCGCCGCAGATGCCCAAACGGCACTGTAGCCGGATCCGCGGCCGCCGAATCGCCGGGAATTCGGCTTGAATCAAGGCACACCGCTTTATGACGCCGCCGTCATCGGCGGTGGCCATAATGGTCTATCGGCCGCCTGCTACCTTGCGAGTGCGGGGAAAAAAGTGGTCGTCATCGAGGCGCTCGACAAGGTCGGCGGCATGGCTTCCTCAGGGTATCTGATTCCGGAAGCGCCGCAACACCTCGTACATCCCTGCGCGCTCGATCTGATGTCCTTGCGCGTGCATCCGATGATGCCGCTGGAGTTGCAGCTCGACAGGCATGGCTTCCGACAGATCGAACTTTCGCCGGCTTACGCCTACCTGCACCCTGATGGCGCCTCAATCGTATTTTGGCGCGATCCGGAAAAGACTGCGGCCGAGATCCGCCGTTATTCTGAACGCGACGCGACCGAGTTTCTTGCCTTGATGAAGATCGTATTCGCCTTCATCGATCTCGCGATTCCGATGATGCGGGTGGATCCAGCACGCAAGAACCTGGGTGCCAAATTCAGGGTGTTGGGTGCGCTGCTGCAAAATCGGGGTCTGCGCCCCGCCATCATGGGATTGATGAGCAGTCCGGCCTATCAAGTCATCATGGAGCGCTTCGAACATCCGGTGACGCAATCGGCGATGTGCTGCCTGCTGGGCGCCGCCGGGCCGATAATGAGCGAGTCGACCGGCATTTACTTCGCCCTTTTGGGCTTTCTACACCGATCGGGCATCGGCCGGGTGGTCGGCGGCATGCAGATGCTCTCCAACGCGATGGCCGGCAGGCTGCGGGAACTCGGTGGCGAGGTGCTTCTGCAAGCGTCGGCGAGCGAAATTGTGGCGAAAGCGGGCGCAGTCACGGGCGTAAGACTCGAGGATGGTCGCTCTATTGCAGCACGCGCCGTCATCACCTGCATTCACCCGAAGTTCGCACTGGCGTTGGTCACACCCGGCGCCTTGGATCGGCGCGTCTTGACCAAGGTGGCGCTCGCCCCAGCCAACGCCCACGGCGCCTCGCCCTTGAAAGTTGACGTTGCACTCAGCGCGCCGATCTCCGTCGCACGCCACGAAGCTCGCCGTCTCGACGGCCTGAGCTTGCGTAAATGTGTCTTGCTGATCGGTACCGCTGAAGCGGTCGTCGAAAATTTTCGCAGCTCCGCGCGCGGTGATGTGCCGAAGCTCCCCTACCTGTGGATTACCGCGCCCAGCGCGGCTGACCCCAGCCAAGCCCCGCCGGGCCAGGATATTGCGTATCTCTACGCCATTGCGATGCCTGTCAATCCGCGCGACGGTTGGGACGCCATCCGTGAGCGCATAGCCACGCAGCTTATCGACTGGTCCGACGAATACATGCAAGGTGTCAAGGCTAACGAGATTGCCCGGCGCGTTGAGGCTTCGCCCGACCTGGCGAAACGCCTCAACGTCCTCAATGGCTGCGTCGTCCATGTTGATACCGCGGCGACACGGGCCGGACTGCTGCGCCCCGCCGCTGGCTTGGGCGGGGATCCCTTGCCCCTCGCGGGGCTTTTTCTGGGCGGCGCCGGCAGTCATCCGGGCGGCGGCGTCAACGGTCTGCCGGGCCGGATTGCCGCGGCTCGCGTGTCGCGATTTTTGGCGCAATGAGTGGGGCATGCCACGCTTCGCCGACCAAGTAGCGCTCGTCACCGGCGCCGGCCGGGGCATCGGTCGCGCGATCGCCGAGGCCTTCGCGGCGGAAGGCGCAAAGGTCGTTGTTTCGGCGCGCAAGGCGGCGCTCGGAGAACAAGTCGTTGCAAAGATAACCAAGCTCGGTGGTCAAGCCGCGCTCACGGTCGGTGATGTTTCGCGTCGAGCCGACATCGGCGCAATGGTTCGCGCCGCAGAACGCGCCTTTGGCGGGCTCGACATCGTCGTTCACTGCGCAGCGGATGCAGCCATGGCTCGGGTCGCCGACATGAGCGATGAGATGTTCGACACCCAGGTGCATGCCAACATCCATTCGCTGTTTTGGCTCGCCAAGGACGCACTGCCGCTATTGGTGCGGGCAAAGCATAAAGGCCGTCTCATCTACATTTCGTCGGGGGCGGCAAATCGCAGTTTTACTCCCGGGCTTATCCCCTACATGGCCAGCAAGGCCTACATGAACGCCTTCGCACGCGGTCTGGCGAACGAAGTCGGGCGCGACAACGTGCTGGTCAATGTGGTGGAGCCAGGACTAATCGCTTCGGACCGCATGCGCGAGCACTTGGATGAGACCCGCGCGGCCAAGATCGCTGCGAATTTTCCGGTTGCACGCGTCGGACAGCCCTCGGAAATTGCCGCCGCCGTGCTGTATCTCTCTTCTCCGGAAGCGGGCTACATCACGGGGACCACTTTGCTGGTCGATGGAGGCGCCACCATGGCGCCCATCGTCGATTTCAAGGATGGCATATGAAGCTAACGCGAACTGTCCACGTTTGCATCGAAATCGCGGGTGATCCCGCCTACCACCATTGAGAACCTTCATGAACGAATCCGTCGAAAAGAAACTCGAAACCGTTTACTCCAACGTATCCGACACCTACAAAGGCTCCGGCGAAGACATCTACGCCTTATGCCGCGAGTTTCGTCACACGAAACCCGTTTATGAGGGCAACTTCATCGCCCGCTTTGGCGTGCCCACCAACGCGGGTATCAAAGCGGCATCACGGCCGACGGTGGCACTGTTTCGCTATCACGACATCATGAACGTGCTGAGGGATGCCGATAATTATACCAATGGCTTCATCGCCGAGGGCCTCGGTGCGGTATTCGACGGACTCATCATCCTGGCAATGGACGGAGAGATGCACAAGAACGTGCGCGCCCTGCTGCAGCCGGCGTTCATGCCGGCAACCGTCAACAAGTGGCGGCCAAAAATCGATCGCATCATGCGCGAGGAATTTCTTCAGCCCATGATCGCCGCACGGCAGGCCGACCTGATGCAATTCGCGCTTGATTTCCCGATCCGCGTCATTTACGGCGTCATGGGCTTCCCGGAGGATCCGGTAATGTATCGCCAGTACGCCGCCTGGGGTCTCGCGATTCTTGCAGCCAATCAGATCGACCCGGCCAAGCTCGCAGACGCACGCCGCGAAGCGGGACTTGCGCTGAAAGGGTTATACGATTCGATCAAGACCTTCGTCATCGAGCGGCGCGCCCAAGGCGCCGACGGCGACGATTTGGTCAGTCGCCTTATTCGCGCCGAATATGAGGGCCGCAAGCTCGACGATCACGAAGTGGTCACGTTCGTTCGCTCGCTGCTGCCAGCAGCCACGGAAACGACCACTCGCAGTTTCAGCTGCGTCATGACGCTGTTGTTGAGCGATGAAGCGCTGCTCGCCCGCGTGCGCGCCGACCGGACCCTCGTGCCCAAGCTCATCGATGAGACGGTGCGCTTCGAGCCGGTTTCTACCTTCAAGGTTCGTGAGGCGGCGCGAGACACTGAAATCGGCGGGGTAAAGATTCCGCAAGGCGCCTTCGTGCAATGTCTGGTTGCGTCCGCGAACCGCGACGAGTCGGTATTCGAAAACGCTGATACCTTCGATATCGACCGGCGTCAAAAGCCGTCGTTTGGCTTCGGCTTCGGTCCCCACATGTGTATCGGTCAGTTCGTCGCGAAAATCGAGCTGCAATGTGCACTCAACGCCGTTCTCGATCTATTTCCGAATGTGCGGCTGGATCCAGCCAAACCGAAGCCGAAGATCGAAGGCGCCATGTTGCGCGGCACGAAATCTTTGCCGGTGATATGGGACTAAAACCGGTGCGCCACTTCAAAACGATTCCCGAGCGGGGCGACTTTGCCTACCAATGTTTGGTCGCTCCGCAGAAAGTCAGCGGCAGAAAGCTCGCCGATCTTCGCGATCATTTCGGACTCAAGTTCACCAAGCACATGCCTTTCGGTTGCGTGCGCGACGCCGACGGGCACATCTATGCCATGGTTCGCGCGCTCAACGGGCCTGGCAGCACCCCCAACCCCACCAAATTCATTTACATGAGCACTCGCCGGGATGGCGCGCATCTGCGCATCGATAAGGAGCAAATTGCTCCGCGGGCGTTGACGCTCTTTCCGCAGCGCGGACTTGATCAGGAAACTGCATGGTGGTCGAGCCTGAAAGACGAGCCTGGGCAGCCCTGGCGCATCACCGCCTCCGGCGATCGGCTGACGTGGTGCGAAGAGGGACTGCTCGATTTCGCCGGCCCCGCGTTGGGCAATGGCACGCAATGGTATCTACCCGGTGTGGACTGGGGGACTTTCTATGTGTCGCAGCTCTATGACGTGTCGGGATCCTGCGAAGGCCACCAGGTCAAAGGCATCATCGCACTGGACCAAGCGTGGATGGCGCCGGGCGGTGCCATTCACTTTCAAAAGGACATGGTCGTCAACAACCAAATGCATGTGATCTGGTGGTCCTTCGCAACCATCTACCAGGACGGTACTTGGGATTCGGGATCCTTCATGGTCGGACACGAGAACTTGGGCTACGCGATTTTTCAGAACGAAAAAGGCGAAGTCCGCTGCACTACCGACATCGAGGGACAGGTAACTCACAAACCGGACAGTTGGTTCGTCGAGAGCGCACACATCGTTATCGACGGCAAGGAAGAGTGGGAATTTCTCCCTGACCCCAAGGGCGAGATGCTGGATTTCGTCGGCGGCTTTCCGGTCACCGCACAGCAGGAAGGACGCTGGCGCCGCCGCGGCGACACGCGAAAGCCTGATCGCTGGCTGGGTTGGGGCGAGACCGACCGGCGCAACGGCCGCGCGCGTAACGTTCGCGGCGCTTCGGTCTAAAAAAGCAGAACACGCATGGACGATTCGAGCATCGAGAAATTCATCCACGCCCAAGCCAACGCCTGGAACAGCGGAAATAAAGCCGCCTTCCTCGAGGCATATCGCTCGGTCGCACCAAACGGACTGGAGATTGAGTATGTGGGGCGGCCCGTCGCCGACGGCTGGCCCGTGCTCGAGGCCATGTGGGATCAGCAAAACTCCAAGGTACAGGTGGAAGCGATAGCCAGCATTGTGAATGCCGGCGAGGCCGCTTGTCACAATCGAAATTGGATCCGCGGCTCACAGAATTGGATCGACACGATCGAGTTATTCCGGTTCGATTCGGGCCGGCTGAAGGTGCGCTACTTTATCCAGCAAAGATCGCAGCCCGCGAATTCTTGAATTCCTACGCCTCGGCCCTTGAGGCCCATCGAGGAACTGGGCCGAGCGTCAGGAGCAGCGCCGGTCCTACGATAAAGCAAGCGACCGCCACCTCGAGCATCGACTCGTACGAGCCGCGGTGCCGGTAGAGCACGCCGAACAACGCGGGTGCGAGTGCCGAGCAGAAGGTCACGATGCCCAGTAATAAGCCATACAGCCTTGAGAAGTCTCGCATGCCGAAATAGCGCGCGAGCAAATAAGCCGAAATATCAAACTCCGCGCCGGTGCCGATACCGATCAACACACACGCAGCAACGAGCGCGGGAACATTGCTGTTTACAGTGATCAGCATTAAACAACCGACAGCCGGCAAGGCCAGCGCAGCCGCCGAGATTCCTGCGGGCCACAGCCTGTCCAATAAGTAGCCGACGACGACCCGACCGGCAACCAGCGACACGCCGAAGCTGCTGAAAATGCCGCTGGCCGTGGCGGCATCAAACCCTTTATCGCGCAGCAAAGGAATAACGCTGGTCAGCAGTCCTAGGACGGCGCTTACCGCCAGCGTCAAGGCGACGGTCAGAGTCCAAAACCTTCTGCCGCGTATCGCGTGCGACCAGCTCTCACCCGAGAGAACCACCACCGCGATACGGGCAGCGGCGAGACGGGCGGGACTGTGCATCCACATCAAGGTGAGCGGCAACGTGAGCAGCAGCGTGGGCGCCGCCATAGCGATGAAGCCGGCGCGCCAATCCCAACGCGCAATCGCCCAGGTGAGCAGCGGCGGCAACACCGAAGCGGCGAGCCCCGTACCGGACAATACAATCGCCAATGCCAGCCCGCGATTGCGCTCGAACCACTCGTTGACCAGGTGTGACCACGTCACCTGCAACGTGCCGACCCCTGCGAATGCCAACAAGAAAAAGCCGACATACAGCTGCCAGAGCGTGCCGCGAAATAGTGTCAAAGCAAAATATCCCGCCGCCAACGCCAGCAGCGACACCGTCGTCACCACTCGCATGCCATAACGTTGATTGAGCACGCCGGCGAGGTGGCAGGCGATGCTGGCGCCCAAGAACAAGCAGGTAATGGACAACTGCAGATCCGGGCGCGCAAGCCCGAAGGCTTTCTGCAGTGGGATGACCAGGACGCCGAAGCCGTACAGCACCGTTGCTGTCACACAAGTTGCTACACCAAGCCCCGCAAGAATCAAGATGTGCCAGCCGCGTCTGAACTCGGCGAGGTCGACCCGGGCGGTGGTCTCGCCGACCGAGGAAGTCGTGCTGGTGATGGTATTCAAACGCTGATGATCGCCGAGTGGCGATGCCTCGGTCTATGGAGTATTCAGATCATAATGCACAAAAACACGAAAAGTGTCACGGAATACTTGCGCCGACGGTTCGGTTCTCGTCACAATCGATTACATGACAGCACCAGAACCAGGCTCAGAACACCCACCCCATCTCGACCGTTTCCTGGGTCAGGTCGCGATCGTCACAGGCGGTGCTTCAGGGATCGGCGAGGCAACCTGTCGCCGCTTGATCGCCGAGGGTGCGACTGCGGTGATTGCCGACGTCAATGGCGAACGCGCGAACGCCTTGGCCGCCGAACTTGGCCAGCGAGCGGTCGGCTATCAATTCGACGCCGCAGATGTTGGATCCGTCGAGAAGCTCATCGCCAGCACGGCGCAGCGTTTCGGGCGTCTGGATGTGTTGCACAACAACGCCGCCATCTCATCGCCGGAAGTGCATGGGCGGGATCGAAATCCCATCGACATCACCTTTGCCACCTGGGATGAGGTCATGGCGGTAAACGTGCGCGGCTATTTGGCGGGATGCAAGTACGCGTTGCCCATCATGCTGTCGCAAGGCGCCGGTGCCATCGTCAACACAGCATCGACCGGCGGCTTTGCCGGCGACATCACGCGCATGGCGTACTCGGTTTCCAAGGCGGCAATCATTGGCCTGACCCGCCAAATCGCGACCCATTATGGCCGGCGCGGCATCCGTTGCAATGCCGTCGCGCCGGGACTGGTGCTGACGCCGGGCACGCGTGGCGCGGCGCCGCAAGTCATCGAGGTCATGAAGCGGCACCTGCTGGTGCCTGAGATCGGCAAGCCCGAAGATATCGCCGCGCTGGTGTGCTTCCTCGCCTCGAGAGAATCTCGCTATATCAACGGCCAGACCTACATCGCGGACGGCGGCATGCTCGCGCACAATCCAACCATGGCCGATCTCGTCGACTTCGCATCGCGCCGCCCGTAGGTTACTTCGGCGCGGAATCCTTTTGCAATTGAGCGAATTGCGGCATGGTCGGAATGTGCGCAAAGAATCCGCCGTCGATCGACCAGAGCTGCCCGGTAATCCACGCCGAGCGATCCGAAGCAAGAAAAGCGACCACCTCGGCGATGTCTTGCGGTTGACCCAACCGACCGGCCAATTTGTGCGCGCGCAGGATCTCACGCATTGCGTCAGGCAATACACGTTGCATGGCCGGCGTCACGACAGAACCCACGATCAAGCCATTGCAGCGGATGCCCTGAGATCCGTGCTGTGCGGCCACATAGTAAGTGAGCGTGTTGATCGCGCCCTTGGAGACCGCGTAGGCCGTTGCGTACTGATCCCCCGCAACGGACGTGCCGGAACTGATATTGATGATCGATCCACCTCCGCCCGCGATCATCACGGGCAGGGCATATTTGCACATGAGCATGGTGCCGCGCGCATTGACCGCCATGACGCGGTCCCAGAGCTCCGTTGACATCTCCAAGACGCCGCGGTCGTCCTTCAGTCCCTTGAGCGCGGCATTGTTGTCCAGTATGTCGAGCCGCCCAAAGTTTTGGGCGATCGAGTCGATGGCGGCGCGAATACTCGCTTCCTGCTCGATATCCAATTCCTGGGCGACGACATCGAGTCCTTCGCCCTGAAAGGAACGCGCTACATCCTGTACATTGGATTGGGGCAAATCGCCGATCACCACCCGAACCCCGTCCGCGGCCAAGCGCCGAGCGGTCGCCGAACCGATGGCGCCGGCGCCGCCGCTGATAAACGCGACTTTGCCTTTGAGCGCGTCCTTGGTCTCTCCCATTTATTTCTCCGTGCGCAGTGCTTTTGAGGTCGTGCCCCGGCTAGCCGAGCGCGGTCTCAATTTCGGATACGAGGCCGGCATCCTGGGGGGCAACGTCCGGTGCGAAACGCGACCTGACCTGACCGTCTCGCCCGATCAGGAACTTCTCGAAATTCCAGAGCACATCGCTGGGCCCCTTCGGCAGCAAGCCGTGTTTGGCGAGCGTTTCCTGCAGTGCACCCCTGGGATTGGCACGCGCCTCCGGCTGTGCTGCGATGAGCTGCTCATAGAGCGCGTGTCGCGGCGGGCTGTTGACGTTGACCTTGCTGAACAGCGGAAATGTCACTCCGAACGTGGTGTCGCAGAACGTGGCGATTTCGCCTTCCGTACCCGGCTCCTGGGCTGCAAAGTCATTGCAGGGAAATCCCAGCACTGAGAGTCCGCGTTGTGAATAGTTGGCGTGTAGCGCTTGCAGTCCCGCGTACTGAGGAGTCAGTCCACACTTGGACGCCACGTTGACAATCAGCATAACCCGGCCGCGGTACTCGGCCAGCGTGCTGCCGGTACCGTCGATCCGGCGCACCGGAATGTCGTAAATCGTCTGGCTCATATGCGCCGCGCGCTTGTCATGCGATCAGTGCGGTATCTTTCGGCCGACGACATTGCGCAGGGTTCCGATGCCTTCGATGGTCGCCTCGATCACATCGCCGCTCACCAAGAATCGGCCGGTGGCGTGGCCCGTGCCGGCGGGTGTGCCGGTGAACAAAACATCGCCGCACTCGAAGCTCGAACGCTCTTCCACGAAGCGCACCAGCTCTCCCACATCCCAGGTCATTTCTTCGGTCGATCCGTCCTGCCGAGTTTCGCCATTGACCTTCAAGGTCATGCGCAGTTTTGGGCTCCCGGCAGGAAATTCATCGCAAGTCACGATCCAGGGGCCCAAGCCCGTGGTCTTGTCTTGGCTCTTGGCCGCAAACAGATCCATGCCGACACCCGGGGGGCCGCTGCGCTGCAGATCGCGCGCACTCACGTCGTTTCCGACCGTGTAGCCTAAGACACTGCGCAACGGCTCCTTCCTATCCACCGCCGAGGCGCCGATGACGGCGACCAGCTCGACCTCATAGTCCAGCTCGCTGGTGAGCGGCGGGTATCGGAGTTCGTCGCTAGCGCCGATCAGTGCCCCATAAGCCTTCAGAAAAGCGATGGGCTGATAATGCGATTTCAACCCGAAATCTCCGGCCAAATGTTTAGCGTAATTCGCGCCCGCGACCACCACGCGCTTCGATTTTTCAATTGGCGGCAGCAGCCTGACCGCTGACAGGGGCCTCGCAGTCGGCTTGAGCTCCAATGCGCTCGAGCCCTCTCCGGCCGTAATCCGGGGCGCCCAGAGATCAAACGGCCCGTCGATCGGGCGCACAGTACCCGACGCGGCATCAACGATGCCCCAAAACACCGCCTCGCCCTCTTGGCAGCGAGCGAGCTTCAAGCAATCGCCGCCTTCGGAATGACGTTCGGAACACCGAGCTTGGCCGGATCTAGATGCAACAATCCGCAGGCGTTCTTCCAGCGAATCTTTTGCAGGTCCTCATCCGACAGCTTCAATCCATCGGTCAGATCGTGCCGGACTGCGTCGCTGCCGCCGAAGTTGCTGCCATACACCATGTGATCAGCGCCAATGATATCGACCAACGCCTGACGCATTCTCGGCTCGTGCAATTCGACATCGAACCAGAAGTTGCCGAGGTATTCGAGCAGCGGCTTCTTGTTGTGCACCACGTCAAGGTTTTTGTTGGTTTGCGCAAGGCGTCCCAACTGGTACGGCACGTAGCCGCCGCCATGCGTGATGTAGACTTTCAGCGTGGGAAACCGGTCGAGCACGCCGCCGCAGACAAGATTCCAGAAACAACGCGTTTCGTCGTACTGCATCCCGACGATGGCCGTAGTCTCGTAACGATCGTCGTTGGCCTTCTTACCCCAAGTCACCGATTGGTTATAGCCGTGAATGAACATCGGCAGGTTGAGATCGCACAACGCTTCCCATACCGGATACATCTCAGGCGAATCGAATTCGTAACCGCCAAAATTTGCGCCGCCAGCCACCAACCCTTTCGCACCCAGCTGTCCGCAGGCGCGACGCAGCTCCTTGGCAGCCTCGACGGGCACGTTCATCGGCGCGTGCGCCCAGAACATCAGCCGGTCGGGTGCCCCGGCACAGTATTCGGCCAGCACGTCGTTCACTTTGCGAGCGTACGGCACGGCGTATTCGGGTTCGGTCCAGTACATGTAGCAATGCGAGGGCACCGACACGACCTGCGCGTTCTGGCCCGCCGCGTCCATTCCGGCCAAGCGAACCTTAGGATCGGCCCATCTCGCCAGATACTCTTCAAGTTTGAGACCCTTGCCGGACCTCACAGCTGCTTTTCGTTCAGGGGAGCCCAAGCCCAATATCCAGTGGCCGACCCGTAAGCGAATGTCGCCGTCGCTTCCCTGTTCGAAAAAAGGTCCCCAGTGGGGATGTTGATTGTAGTAGCCCGGATGAGGGGCGTGGGCATGAAGATCGATCAGCATAGTATTTGAAACCTCGAATGTTCGGCTCGCCGCTTGAGCCGCCGGCGTTTCCCCTAAAAGTCCACTGGATCATCGCAAAATGAAGCACTATTTTCAATTCTGTTCAATATATGCCCCAAAAGGGGTCTCGATCTCAGTATTCCTTGACCGGCACGCCCGCCGGGCGCGAGTTATAGCCCGGCAAATGCAACCCGCCGTCAACGTGGATCTGCTCACCGGTCATGTATCGCGACATCTCGCTCGCGAGGAATACCACCACCGGGCCGATGTCATCTTCCGGCTCGCCGCATCGGCCTAAGGGACGCATGGCCGCCGCCCTCTCGGCAAAACCGGGATTTTCAGCACATAGCTTATGGAAAGTCGCTCCCATCGCCGTCGGAGCGATCGCGTTGACCCGAATATTGAAACGTCCCCACTCCGCCGCCGCGCTACGAGTCATGCCTAAAATCGCAGCTTTCGCCGTGTTGTAGTCCGCGTGCAGCCACGCCCCGATATCCACGTCGATGGAGTAGAAATTGACGATCGCGCCCCCTCCCCGCTTGATCATGTGGGGTTGCGCGGCTTTCATCGCCCACCAAGTCGCCCAGATCACCGATTTGAGCGTGCTTTCCAGCATCGCATCGGTTTTTTCTTCCAGAGGCACGTTGGGTGTGGGCACAAATGCGTTGTTGACGAGAATATCCAGGCCGCCAAAGCGCTCCACGGCTCCGTGGATGGCCGATTCAAGGCTGGCCTTATCCGTCACATCGGTCTTCACGAACAGCGACTCTGCACCGAGCTCCTTGCATTCTGCGGCCACTGCGGTGCCTGTTTTTGGGTCAAGTTCTGCAATGACTACGGTCGCGCCCTCGCGCGCGAAGCGACGTGCCACCCCGCGCCCGATGCCGCCGCCGGCGCCGGTGATCAGGCCGACTTTGTTTTGCAAAAGTCCCATGGTGCTCCCCGATTGGCCTTTACTTGAACAGTTGTCGCTGTATTGTAAACTTTCCTGCGCCTCTAACTAGTGGGCACCGCCTATGCTTTCATTCCGCCGCCGGGTCGGCATCGCATCCACGGGCGACCGCGAACGCGGCGAAGTACGCGCTTCCCTCGAGGATGATTTTCATCACTTCCGCGTTCGGCTCGTGCACGCAGCGCGGCGGATTCAAGCGATCGAGGGTTTTGCAGTCCGCCATCCCTACACCACCTGCCCGCTCGCCGCCGGCCAGCTGTCGCGCTTACACAATGCCGAGCTCACCGGTCTGGCTCATTCCGTCATGCGCATGACCGATGCTTCGCAACAGTGCACGCACCTGATGGAACTTTCAGGGTTGGCAATCGCGGCGGCCGCCCGCTCGATCGCTCAACGTTGGTTCGACATCGAAGTACCGCGGCGTATCGAGGGACGCACCGTGGCCACTCTCGACAGGGATGGCAGGCGCTTTCTTTCGTGGGAGCTGCGCGATACCACCATCATCGGCCCGGGCCTATACAACGGCGTCTCACTCCGAGAGGGCATGGCAGCCTGGGCGCTGTCGAACCTCGACCCGGATGAAGCGGAAGCAGCCCTGATATTGCGCCGCTGTGCGCTCATCTCCCTCGGCCGGGCCAAAAATCTCGATGTCCAACTGCACGCCGAACCCACCGGACGGTGTTTCGTACAACAACCTGAACGGGCGACGCAAGGACGTCGCATCGTCGGCTCGATCGTCGATTTCACCACAGCCGCCGATGAACTATGCGCCGCTGACCGTCCGTGGCTATCCTTTCGCGAAGAGGCTCAAGATACTTGAGTCTACAAAAAAATCGCGAAATTTGGCGTGCCGATGACCGCCTGGTCGACGATGATTTCGCGCCTCGCCAGTTTGAAGGACTCGCCATCCTGTCGCAGCACGTCGCGGCGCTCGGCACTGATCAGATCGTACTCAGGCGAATTGAAGCGGCTGCGCGTGATGAGCAGATAGCTCGTGACTGAAAACTCATCCGGCTTCGCAGTTTTGGCGACCATCACGTTGGTGATCAGGCGCCGCGTGCGCGAGGGAGGATCTTCGGCCCACGCGCTTTTGGTGCCCGTTAAGCGCATGATGCGGCCCATCACCGAGCGCCAGTCGTCGTGGAAGTGCTGGACCGTGCGCACGAAACTCGAGTTCAGCTGATCCATCGGCCGCGTTTCCCGCAGCGGCGCAGTGTAAATGAGATCCGGCGCCAACCGAGCGCCCCACTCTTGCAGCCGGATCTGATCAAGCAGTGCAGCTTCCTCGTACAGGAATTCCACGATGCGGTTGTAGAGCGCGGATCCGAGCGGCACCCGTTCGCCCTTCAGTTCCGGCGTCGCTACCTTTTCGGGACTGACCGGCATAATTGCTTTGGCTTCCATCAGAACTTCCCCCCACCGAATCTTTGTACTTCAGCCTTCGGCGGTCATGAGCTCACGCCAGTAAAGCCACCAGTGCCACTGAGTATCATCCTTGGTAAAACCTTCATTCACGATTCCGGGGCCGGGCCAACCCTTGGGTGCTTGAGTTTCGAAAACCGCCTGATACTTCATGGTCATTCTACGGCCCATCGCGCCTTTGGCCGAGAGCGTCATGTGCGGCCAGGTATCCGAATCGTCCTGCTCGATCATGCCCGAGGTGCCAAAAAGTTGGATCGTCTGCTTGAGCATCTTCTCCCGCAGTTCCGGCGGCGCATCCTTCTCCGCGAAAATCCAGTTCACGAACTCCAGTTTGTCCGGACCTCGAGGAATATAGGCATGCAGGGTCATGGATCCGACGATTGTACCGTCGCTCTGCGGAATGTAGACGAAACCGAACAGCACGTTCGGGAACATGCCGCCCACTTGAGGAGGCATCCACGCCATCACCTTGAGCTGATCGGGGGTCAGGTTCTTGGCCAGTTGCCCCACCATCTCCTTGGTCATCCCCGCCGGCGGCAAGGCGTGCAATTTCTGATCGACGCTGAGTTGGTCAGGGTCCATGCCGGCCAGCCGCCGAATCTTGCGTCCGAGGTCGATGCAGCGCAGTGCATGACCGTGGGGCGAGCTGACTTCGACACCGTACATTTCCGGACTGAGATCCGCCCCGCCTTCGCCCTCGGCTTTCTTGGCATACCCGCCTACTTCACCTAACCAGCGATGCAGGGTCAGGGTGTGAAATCCGTCAGCGGCAGACTGTTCTCCGGCCGTTTTCCAATTGGCTCTGACGATGAATCGTTGCGGCGGTCCCAAGACTTCCATTCCGCGGTCCGTCCGGCAGAACAGCATGTCGTAGTACCACTTGGCATCTCCCAGGAACTCCTCAAACGAGGGGCCATTGATATTCCAGGTCGCGAAAATCAGACCGCCGTACAGGGTTACACGGGCCTTCTTAAGCCCCAGCTCCTCCTTCGACATGATCTTGCCGTGCATGCATTCGTGCGCGACAGGGGATCCGATGAAATCGCCGTTGGGGCGAAACGCCCAGCCGTGATAGGGACATTTGTGAATCTGCGTGCGCCCGCAATCGAGGGTGCTAACTCGCATGCCGCGATGCGAACAGACATTGAGCAGCACGTTGACCGCGCCCTCAGCGTCCCTGGAGACGATCACTGAATCGGAGCCCATATCGCGAACGACGAAATCGCCCGACTGCGGAATCTCCGACTCATGGCCCAGCAGCAGCCAAACCTTGCCGAAGATACGCTCCATTTCCAGCTCATAGACCTCCGGATCGGAGAGCGCCCGCATCTGCACTTCGCGGGTGTTTGGGGAGATGAGATCCGCAACCTTGGTGTTGTCCGATAGCACCGGACTTCTTTGCGTCAACATCGGTTGTGCTCCTAGGGATAGCCAGCCAGACTAACCCCAATGTTAGACAGTTCTGCGATAGATGTACAAATTCATTTGCCATCGCCACAGCGCGTTGGTCCCGCTCGCCCAGGCAGCAACTGTTAAACTCCTGAAATATGCGACGGCGGCGAAAAACCACCCTGCGAATACCAGCCTTTTGGGGTCGATAGAGCATGCCCCGCAAACTTCCGGCCCTGGCGCCCGAAACGTCCCCGTTTTGGCAAGGCGGAGCCCGCGGAGTCCTGCAAATATACTTCTGCAGCGCTTGCGGGCGTTTCTTCCACCCGCCCAACCCCATGTGTCCGAATTGCGGCAGTTTTGATGTGGCGCCCCGGGCGGTCTCCGGACGCGGCCGAGTGGTGACGTTTACCGTCAACCGTCAGGCGTGGACCCCGGAACTGACGCAGCCCTATGTGGTAGCGATCGTCGAATTGGAGGAACAGGCCGATCTGCGCCTGCTCTCCAACATCGTTGGTTGTGATCCCGGCGAGGTGGCGATCGACATGCCGGTGTCAGTGACGTTCTCTCAAATCGAAGATATCTGGATCCCGATGTTCGAGCGGTCGGCGCGTGTTTGATCGGCTCTTCGAAAAGGATGTCGCGGTCACGGGTGTCGGCCAATCGGAAGTTGGTCGTCCCTCGTTGAAATCAGCCATGCGGCTGAGCCTCGATGCAAGTGTCGAGGCGATCGCCGATGCCGGCTTGAGGCGCGAGGACATCGACGGTATCGCCTGCTGGCCTGGAGACAATAACAACGGCAACAGCTTTTCGCCTGTGGGCCCCAATGCTCTCCTGACCGCACTCGGGCTTAAGGTCAACTGGTACGGGGGCGGTTATGAGGGCCCGGGTCCCCTGGCTGGGGTGATCAATGGCGCGATGGCGATCGCCGCCGGATTGTGTCGCCACGTCCTTGTTTTTCGCACCATCACAGAGTCGAGTGCGCGTGCGCGCGATAAAGGTGTCAGCGCCCTCACGGCCAAAACGGTGGGACGCGATAGCAGCTACTTTTGGCAGTGGTACACCCCTTACAACGTGATTTCCGCGGTCAGCTTCATGGCGATGTATGCGCAGCGCCACTTCCATGACTACCGGACTCGTCCAGAGCAGCTTGCACAGATCGCACTCACCTGCCGCCGAAACGCGGAGCTCAATCCCAAGGCGCTGTACCGATCGCCCATGACGATGGACGACTACTTCGCTTCGAAAATGATCTCCACGCCATTGCGCCTCTTCGACTGCGATGTGCACTGTGATGCGTCGACTGCACTGATACTTTCCCGCGTGGACGCCGCGCGCGATTGTCGTCAAGCGCCTATCCGCCTTGAGGCGGTGGGCGCGGCATTGCATCAACCTTGGTCCTGGGACCAAATCTCCCTCACGGAGAATGCGGCTTTCGATGTTGGACGCATGATGTGGTCACGCACCGATTTGAAACCGAAAGATGTGGGGAGCGCCCAACTCTATGACGGCTTCTCGATACTTACGATGTTCTGGTTGGAAGGACTGGGCCTGTGCCCACGTGGGGAAAGCGGACCCTTTGTCGAGGGCGGCACTCGCATCGCGCGTGACGGGCTCTTACCGCTAAATACAAACGGCGGCCAACTATCCGGCGGGCGTACTCACGGTCTCGGTTATGTGCACGAGGCCTGTCTACAGCTTTGGGGACGAGCAGGAGAGCGTCAGATCGCGCCTCATTCGATCTCAGTAGCGGCGGCTGGCGGCGGTCCATTGGGCGGGAGTCTCTTGCTCGTGCGCAATTGAGGCGCCCGCGCGAGGCGGCGTCATCGCTACGATTCACAGCCTCTCAGTTGCCACCCTGCGACTTTTCCCGCGCAATTCCAAGCTCCTGCAGCTCGCGTTTCAAAGTTGGGTAGTAGGCGATCTGCCCCTGCAGGCCGCCGGAGATGTCAATCGAGGCAGCGGTGATGAAGTTGGCTAACTCGCTACATAGAAACAGCACCATTCCCACGACATCCTCCGGCTTGCCGAATCGTCCAAGCGGCACCACCTTAGTTGCCATGCGCAGGAATTCCTCGCGTGAAATCGTCGGACTCATTTCCCGATAATGCCGATCCCATTGTCCGGTATCGATCCAACCCATATTGAGCGAGTTGACGAGAATATTGTCCTTCGCGAGCGCCATGCCGAGCGAGCGTGACATCGCAATTCCAGCAGCGCGATTGCTCACCGATGGAATGCCGTCCGGCGTCGGGATGACGCCGGCAAGCGCGTTGATATTGATGATTCGGCCCCAGCGCTGCCGTCGCATGTACGGAACGGCGGCTTGCGCACATCGAAAGTGGGCCACCTGCAATCCATTGGCATGCTCGAGAATCTCTTCGGGCTGCAGGGTATCGATGTTGCCGCCTCTCCCCTGGCCGGCATTGTTCACCAGGACATCGACGCCACCCCAAGCCTCGGCGATCTTATCGATCCACGCGCGCACCTGCCCTGTTTCGCGTACATCGACGGTAGAACTGATCACGGATTTGGCACCGAGCAGCTCAGCTTCCCTGCCAATTGCGCCAATCGCTTCTGGGTTGCGCGCGCAAATGGCAAGCCGCACACCCTCGCGCGCGAAGGCCTTGGCGATTGCGGCGCCAATGCCGCGCGATGCTCCGGTGACAATGACACGTTTGGCGCTGAGATCGATGTGCATCTAGTACGCGTCCGTGGCTGCGAACATGGCCAAGCGTGCGATGTTTGCGCGCGCCGGCTGCTCAATCATGAAGAGCACGGCGGCGGCCACGTCCTCAGGTTCCAGGGGTGTTCCGGGCGGCAATGAAGAGCCCGCTCCGGAAGCCGGCGTATGATCGAAAATTTCCGTGCGGGTCGTTCCCGGCGCAACAGTGCCAACCTTCACGCCAGCCCCTGCGAGTTCGATTCGAAGCGAGGAGGTAAATGCTTCCAGTGCGTGCTTCAGCGCACCGTAAACCCCCATGCGCCTCGATATCAAGTAGGCGCCAATACTCGACACATTGACGATCGTTCCGGACCCCTGCGACTTGAATGCACGAGCGAATACATAGGATGCCCGCACAACCGCATCGAAATTGACGCGGGTCATCTGCGCCAACGCCTCAAGATCGACCGTGTCAATGCTGCCGGCAGCAATGATTCCAGCGTTATTTACCAAAATATCTGCGCGGCCGAACTTCTCTTGCGCCAGTTCCAGCAATTTGGCCGGAGTGTCGGCGGCGGAAATGTCGGCATCCAGAATGGCGGATCGGCGCGGCAGGCTGGCGGCGAGTTCCTCCAGCCGCCCGCGACGGCGGGCGGTCATTACGATGCTTGCCCCAGCGCCGCTCAGGGTTCGGACGATTGCCGCGCCGATGCCCGACGATGCGCCCGTAACTACAGCGACCTGGCCCGCTATTTCTGACATGCGCGATTTGCCCTTTTTGATCCGGCTTTCCGGATTTGCCGCACCATATCCCAAAATCACGTTAAACTGAACACGAATCGAGAAAATGTTAGCTATAACAAACTAATCTCGCGCAGTTGGTTGCTGGACATGGACCATAAAGTGCTGCAGGATTTCAGCGGGAGACGTGGCCGACCGAGCGCATGGAAGTAGAGATTCGATGAAAGCACCTGTTACGAAAAAGCGAGCCAAATCCAAGCCCACAGGGGAGACGTCGAAGCCGACGACAGTCGCTCGTGAGTCGCGTCAGCGAGCCACAGCACCGGCGCCGACCTCCCACCCGTCGCGCCGCCGCCGACGAAGCCGCCGTTCCGAAGCCACGATCGCCGCAATACTCACCGCCGCAGAGAATGTAGTCCTTCGGTCGGGGGTGCATCGCGTGGCCATCCTCGCAGTATGCAAGGCAGCCGGCATCTCCCGCGGCACATTTTATCGCTACTTTTCCGCTCAAGATGAGCTGCTTGATGCGCTTGTCCGTCACAAGCGTGAGGGCTTCCATCGCGGGCTAGTCCAAGCGACGCTTGCCTTTGCCGACCCAGACGAGCGTTTCGATGCCTTTATCGAGCATCTGGAGAACTACCTGGAACACACGCAGGCACGACAACTGCTCGTGGTATCGCCGGACTTTGCACTCGGTTTTTTTCACCGCTTCTTTCACGACGCCGTGGTCAGGTTCCAAGACGTGCTGCAAACGGTATTTGACGCCTGGGATGAGCGACTCGATGCCAAGCTCGACCGGGAACTCATTTGTGAGTTGCTAATTCGCTATGTGCTGAGCGAACACCTGGCACCGAGCGGCAAGACCGGCCGCGCCCTGCCCGCTCGGATCCGGCGCTTGATCGCCACCTTGACCGGCAGCGCCAGAATGCCGGCACTGCGAACCTAAAGCTCGCGCACCTTAAGCATCCGGCGCCCTGAGGCGCCGTGAGTCCTTCACTTTTACCGGCCGAACTCATAACGCACTTCCACGCCGTAGAACGGCGGCGGCGCATACACGGCTGACCTGATGCCGAACGTGTTGAGCTGATTATCCGTACCCGTGATGTACCTTCTGTCCAGGACGTTATAAGCGAACAGACCAGCGCTGAGCGGGCTTGACATGATGTGTTGCCATTGCAGTCGCAAATCGACCCGCGTGTAGCCCGGAGCGTTCGCCCCAGGCACGTCCAAGTCCACACTCGGATTGCCATTCGGTACATTGAATGCGTCGGTGGCAAAGCGGCTCTGCGCATATACCGTGCCCTGGGCGGTTACGGTTCCCATACTCTGGGGGAAGGGCAGCGTCACGATCGGAGTTAGCGAAAACTGGCTCGTGGGGGTATTGGGGAACTTACTCTGCGACACATCGCCGACACCCGCCCCTCCGTTGAAACTCGTGTATTTCGCATACAGGTAGGTGTACGCCGCGCTCACTTGAAAGTACTGGCTTGGCTCGATCGCCACTTGAAATTCCGCGCCGGTGATGTAGCCCGCGGCGGCGTTCTGAATAATCGTCGCCACCGCTCCGCCCGTCAGAGTGACGTTTTCGTCGCGTTGGATATTCGTGTAGTGATCGTAGAACGCATCGGCGTTATAGCGAATCTTCCAACCGTTGCCGAAATCGTTGTGGCCCTTGGTTCCCAATTCGTAGTCGATGACGAATTCAGGTTGATAGGCTTGCAAACTCGGCGGCGCGGTTCCGTTGAAGCCGCCCTCCTTATAGCCCTTGGACACGTGGCCATAAAGATTGAGGTCCGGATCGACCGCATAGTCCGCTGCAGCATTCCAGGTCACAGCATTGAAAGTGTGCTCCTGCCCGGGCGTGAAGGCGAAAGGCAGGTCGCCGATGGCTGGCAGCGGCGGGAAATTAATGAATGCACTGCCCGTCGGCACGGCGGAAATGTCGTCCGTGGAATAGCGCACGCCGCCTGTCAATGTCAGCTGCGGCAGGATCTTATAGTCGAACTGCGCATAGGGCGCGCGGCTCTTGCTGGTACTGCCCTCTCCAATGACCTCGGCCGTCACCCCGCCCGGTATCGGCACGGAGGCAAACAGGATCGGGGAAACTTCGACGAAACCGATTTGGAACGGCGAGGAAACATGCTCGAAATAATAGCCGACCGTACCCGTCAGCGGGCCCGCGGTCACGCGCGCCTGCAACTCCTCCGTCCACTGCTCGTTGGTCGCTGTAGGATTGAGCACGCCGAGCAGCGGCAGATTGGTCGCATCCAAATCCCAGGCGCGGTCGGTTGTAGTGTGTAAATAACTAGCGATATTCTTCAACGCGAAGGTATCGTTGATTTTCACATTCGCCGTGTCGATTGCACCGTAAGTCTTTGAGAGGGCAGTCGCATAGGGGAACTCGCCAAGGACTTCGCGGATGCCCAAGGCCTGCTGCATCGCGAGTTGCGGCGCTAGAAGAGGCTCAAGAGGTCCGGGCGCGATCGTCGTGAGCACCGCGCTGTTGCCATTTTCCTGCTGCTGCGACCATTGAAGGAGGAGCGTATTGTCAAAGCTATCGTTCGGTTTGAATTTCAAGATGCCGCGAATGTTTTGTTCGTTTTGGTTATCGAGCTTGATGCCGTTGCCGACATCGGTGGTGTAGCCGGCTCGGTTGAGGCTTTGTCCCGACAAGCGGAAGGTCAGTTGATCGCCAACAATGGGACCGCCCACGCCAAATTCCACATCGGCGCGACCAAAGTTGCCGGCGCGAACGTCCGCGTAGCCATTGAAGGTATCTGTCGGCATCTGCGGCGAGAACAGCACTGCGCCACCGGAAGTGTTTCTGCCGAACAGGGTGCCTTGCGGTCCTTTCAAGACCTGCACGTCCGCGACATCGAAGATCGCCTGGCTGAAATTGGCCACCTCGTCGAAATAAGGAATCACGCCGGGACCAGAGCCGAATGTCGAGCCCTGCCCACGGATCGAATACGTTACAGCGCCGGTATTCGCCGCCGTGTTCATGATGCTCAAGCCGGGCGCCACGCGCGCAAGATCGTTAGCGGTGTTCACACCCTGGTAGTTGAGCTGCGTGCTGTTCAGGCTGACGATGGATATAGGCACATCTTGCACGTTTTCCGAAACTCGGCGAGCCGTGACCACGACTTCGTCCAACCCTCCGGCCGACGGAGTCTGACTGGTATCTGCCAGCTGCGCGAATGCCCATGCCGGTGTGACAAGACAGATGACGGCCAAGGGCCGGGCAAAATGCGTCCGGTTCCTAAAACTCCGGGCGACCAGACATTTCAGTTGCTGCATGCGACCTCTCTCCCCTTTTCCGGTAGTCACAGCTGATTTCGTCGTACGCATCGAGTGCGCTTGTTGT
>DATNKC010000601.1:0-5899 GCA_035603615.1 Steroidobacteraceae bacterium
CCCAGCGCGTCAAATGCATCTTGAGACCGCGCACCCGCAGTGTCTCGTGCCGCGGCTGCCGCAGCGCTTGGTACGCCGTTACGCTATCCAATCAGTGCAGGTGTTGCAGGCAGAAGCAGCAGCCGATCAACGCACCAATGAGACCGCCAATCACGCCTCCCACGGCGCCGCCGACACCGGCGGCGCGGCGTACCTGGTTTTGCGGAGGAAGTTGGGTGCCGTCGTTTGGCTTGACTGTCCCGGGCCCGGTGCCACCCGGCGCAGGAGGCGGGGGCGGGGGCGGTGGGTTCTTGGTTTCGTGTCCGTTTGACATGGTCCAGCTCCTAGGTTTCATCTCGAGCCCCGCTTTCATACACTTAAGCAGCACTCTGCCGCAAGGGCCGGTCGTTGTTTGCTTGGCTATGCTTCAGGGTGGGTGCATGCTGCAAAAATGATGGGAGATCGCATAGGAGCGTACCGGGTACTGCGCACCTTGGGTGCCGGCGGTATGGGCGAGGTTTACCTGGCAGAGCGGGCCGACGCCCAATTTGAGCAGCAGGTCGCCATCAAAGTAGTGCACGGCGGCGCGCTCGCGGTTGCGATGCATTCGCGCCTCAAGCTGGAACGTCAGATCCTGGCGCAACTGGATCACCCCAATATCGCGCATCTCCTCGACGGCGGCGCCCTGCCCGACGGCAGCGCTTACATCGTCATGGAATACATCGACGGCGAGGCCATCGATGTATTTTGCGATTTGAATCGTCTTGATATCAATGCGCGCCTGAAACTCTTTCAGACGGTTTGCGCGGCAGTTCACTATGCCCACCAGAACCTGATAGTTCATCGCGATTTGAAACCGTCGAATATTCTGGTAACCGGCGCCGGTGTCCCAAAATTGTTGGATTTCGGCATTGCGAAATTATTGGATGATCGGCAAGCGGCGCGGCACACGCTCGCCATGACGCAAGCCGACATCCGCATCATGACTCCGGATCATGCCAGTCCCGAACAGGTACGGGGTCAGGCAATCACCACGTCCAGCGATGTGTATGTGTTGGGCGTGCTGCTCTATAAATTGCTGTGCGGAAGCAGCCCCTTCTTCATCTCTTCCATGCGTCTCTCGGAAATCGAGCGCGCAATTTGTGAGAAGGATCCGCCGCCGCCGAGTCAAATGGTGTCGGCCGATGAGTTGCCGGAATCGAAATTGATTGCGGAGTCGCGTGGAACCAGCGCGAAACGCCTGAAGCGCGCGTTGGATAGTGATTTGGACAATATTGTGTTGATGGCCATGCGCAAAGAGCCGGAGCGCCGCTACGGATCGGCGGAGCAATTGGCTGACGACATCCAACGTTTCCTCGACGGCAAGCCTGTGATCGCGCGGCGCGACACGGTGTCCTATCGCACGACAAAATTCGTGAAGCGCCACTGGCTGCCGGTCAGCGCGGCGGCAGCCGCGACTTTCATGATCGTGGCGTTCTCAATTGCCACCTACACGCAGTCTGTACGGATTGCTTCCGAGCGCGACCGCGCCGCGCATCAGCGTGAACTGGCCGAGCATGAACGCGCCAGAGCCGAGGAAGTCTCGAGCTTTCTCGTTAACCTGTTCAAATTGTCGGATCCTGGAGAGAACCGAGGCAACCAAGTGACGGCCAGAGAGCTGTTGGATTCGGGTGCGAAACGCCTGCAAGTGGGGTTGCAAGATCAGCCGGCAACCAAGGCGGCGCTTTTATCCACTGTCGGAACAGTCTATGACAGCCTTGGGCAGTATCAGGACGCGTTGCCTCTGTTGGATGAGTCGCTGAAGCTTCAAGCTCAATCGCAAGACGGCTCACGCATCGACACGCTGTTGGAACTTGGGCGCGCCCGCATCGGGGCGGGCGATCTCCCGGGAGCCGAGGCGCCCCTGCAGGAGGCATTGCATGCCGCACAGCGCGATGCCGGGGCTACGAGCATTCAGACCGCCCATTCGCTATGGTCGCTGGGGATGCTTCGATTTGATCAAGGCCGCAATGACGAAGCCAAGGACCTGTACGTTCACAGCCTCCGCATTCTCGAAAACAGCAACGCGCCGCAAACCGATGTTTCAGCTGTCTTGAGCGATCTTGCGAAAGTTTACGTACTCGAACAGCAATGGGAACTGGCGAAACAAACCCACGAGCGCGCCTTGGATATCGACCGGCGCGTTCTTGGAGACGATCACCCGCGGGTGGCCTACCGCTTGGGCAATTTGGCAATCGTCGCGCAGAACATGGGGGACTTGAAGCTTGCCGAGACACTGTATATCGATGCTCTGAAACGTCAGGAGCACATCTACGGCGACCGCCATCCCGAAACCGCGGCTGCCAAGGCCAACTACGGGTTGCTGCTGCAGCGCGAAGGGCGGTTGTCGGAGGCAGAACCGCTGCTGCGGAGCGCCTTGGACGCACGGCTTTCCTTGAACGGACCAAATCATTTCTTGGTTGGATACTTTCGCGTCAGTTTGGCAATTCTCCTCCACGACAAGGGTGATTTGGCTGCCTCGGAAAGCGAGTTTCGCCAAGCGCTCGCCATCTATGACAAAGCATTACCGGAAAATCATCAATATCGCGCGGCCTTGCTCATGCACTTCGCGCGCTTGCTGGTGGATCGCAAAAAGTCTGCCGAAGCGCTTGCCAAGAGCGAGGAGTCCATCAAGATCTGGACCGCGACTTCGCCCGCGTCCAATCCTCAGACGGCGCTGGCTCATGCCATTCACGCCTATGCGCTCGAGCATCTCGGTAAATTCCCGCAAGCGGCCGATGAACTCAGTGCCGCTTTACCCGTGTTGGTCAAAGCTCGCGGCACCGATGATGCGGTGGTGCGGCGTGCGCAGGGCTGGCAAAAAATTGCCGACCCCAACGCGCTGCAAGCCTTGAGCACCAGTGTGACGGTGCACCGGCCCTAAAATTCGCACGTTCCTTGCGCCGCGGCCCTAACGCGCGAAAGTCAGTTGCCCAAGAACAGCCGATAGGCCGGATTGTCGGTCTCTTCCGTATACGCGTACTGCAGCTCGTTGATGTGCAATAGAAAATCCGTGTGGGTGCCTTCCGGCACCTGGATGCCGGCGAGCACGCGGCCGTGGTCGGAGCCGTGATTTCGATAGTGAAACAGACTGACGTTCCATTGCGTACCGATGGCCTGTAAAAACCTGAGCAGGGCCCCGGGGCGTTCAGGAAACTCGAAGCGGTACAACTTCTCGTCGGCGAGCCCATGGGCGTGGCCGCCCACCATGTACCGCACGTGCAGCTTGGCCATTTCATTGTCGGTCATGTCGCGGGCGGCGAAGCCGGCAGCAATGATTTGCGCAAGCAAGGCATCGCGTTCCACTCTCCCCTGGTTGAGCGCCAGGCTGACGAACACCTGCGCCGCTTTCACATCGGAGTAGCGGTAATTGAATTCGGTGACGCTTCGCTTGCCGAGCAACTCACAGAAGCGCAGAAATGAGCCTGGCACCTCCGGCATTTGCACCGCAAACAGCGCCTCGCGCTGCGCGCCGATGTCCGCGCGCTCGGCGACGTACCTTAAGCGGTCAAAATTCATATTGGCGCCGCAATTCACCGCGATCAACGTGCGTGAGGTGCAATTCTCGCGCGCCACATATTTCTTGATGCCGGCTACCGCCAAGGCGCCCGCGGGCTCAGCGATGGAGCGCGTGTCCTGGAAGATGTCCTGAATGGCGGCGCAGATCTGGTCGGTGCTCACCAACACGATTTCATCGACGTACTGGCGTGCCAGACGAAAAGTTTCCTCGCCCACGCGCCGTACGGCGACGCCGTCGGCGAACATGCCGACGCGTTCCAGCGTGACACGCTTTCCGCCGCGCAGCGATTCGAACATCGCCGCCGCGTCTTCCGGCTGCACGCCGATAATTTTCATGCGCGGATACAGCGACTTCGCATAGGCCGCGATGCCCGCAATCAATCCGCCGCCGCCGACGGGCACAAAAATGGCGTCGATTTCATCGCCGTGGCGCTGCCGCAGGATCTCCATGGCAATCGTGCCCTGCCCCGCGATGACATCCGGATCATCGAAGGGATGCACGAATACCAAATTTCTCTGCCGGCCGAGTTCCGTCGCATGTTCGTAGGCATGATCGTAATCATCGCCGTGCAATATGATTTCGCCGCCGAGCGCTGCGACGGCTTGCACCTTGATTTCCGGAGTCGTCAGCGGCATGACGATCACCGCCGGGATTCCCCGCGTGCGTGCGGCCAGGGCGACGCCTTGCGCGTGGTTGCCGGCCGAGGCGCAAATGACGCCCCGCTGCGCGCTGATCGCGGACAGCTGGGCGATCTTGTTGTATGCGCCGCGAATTTTGAACGAAAACACCGGCTGTAGGTCTTCACGTTTGAACCAGACATGATTGTTCAAGCGCTGCGACAACCGCGGTGCGGCTTCCAGCGCCGTCTCGACGGCGACGTCGTAGACCTTGGCTTTGAGAATCCGATCGACGTAGCTTTCTTGCATGAGCGGCACCTATGGATACATTAGCTGAACCGGCCGCACAGCGGTATCGCCGGCCCAAACTGAGAGACGGTCCACACCCCGGCGGGGCCCTGCACTCGTTGGACACGGTAATTCGGTAACATAGGGCCATGCGCGCATTAAAAATTTGGCTTGTCGCCCTGCTATTTGCCTCACCGGCAGCGTTCGCGCTATCGGGCAACACAGTCGCCACGGACAATGTCAAAGCACGCTTGGTCAGCGAGGTCGCCGCGGTCGGCCCGGGTCAAACATTCTGGGTGGCGCTCGAACTCGACATCCGCGACGGCTGGCATACCTATTGGCGCAATCCGGGCGATTCCGGCGAACCGACCAAGCTGGTCTGGCAGCTGCCGCCAGGATTTACCGCCGGCGATATCGTGTGGACCACACCGCATCGCTTTGAGATCGCGCCCCTCGTCAATTACGGCTATGCCAAGCATGCCGTGCATCTGGTCCAGATCACTGCGCCGAAGGACTTGAAGGCGGGCACCCCCGTTTCGCTCGCGGCCAAGGCGAGTTGGTTGGTGTGCTCCGATGTTTGCATCCCGGAAGATGCCAATTTGCAGCTGACCCTGCCTGTCAGCGCCCAGGCCGGCGGCGTCGACCCGGCCTCCTCGGCCCTGTTCACCACCGCGCGCAGCGAGTTGCCCAGCGCACAGCCGGCCCCGACTTCCGCGAAAATACTGGGCGACAAACTCATCATCACACTCGGGCAAGACTGGGGCGCCACCCTGTCGCAGATCACCTCCCTGGCGTTCTTCCCCTACGATGAGGGCGGCATCGAGTACGGGACGCCTCAGACGCTGACGCGCGCCAAGGATGCCGTTGAACTCGCCATGAAGGTTGGGTATCAGCCCCCCAAGGCGGGCGCGATCCGCGGTGTGCTGGTGGTGACGACGCTGAACGGCACGCAAACCGACACCGTTCCCATCGAGATTGCGGCGGATTTTTCCGGCGCGGGCGCGGCTGACATCAAAGCAGGCCCGCGCTACGCGCCCGTGGCGCACTCGAATAAGGAACCGGAGCATTCGCTGCCGACGCTGCTGTTGTTCGCCCTGCTGGGCGGCCTGATACTGAATCTCATGCCCTGCGTCTTTCCGGTGCTGTCCATCAAAGCGCTCAACGTCATGGAACAGGCGCAGAAACATCCCGCCGCCGTGCGCGCCAAGGGCCTGGTTTTTGCCGCCGGGGTGATCGTTTCCATGCTGTGTCTCGCCGGAGTCCTGCTGATGCTGCGCGCCGGCGGCGAGCAATTGGGCTGGGGATTTCAACTGCAATCGCCCCTGTTTGTGACCTTGCTGGTTTATTTGCTGCTCGCGGTAGGCCTGAATTTATCCGGCGTGTTCGAAGTGGGCGGCGGTCTCGCGGGCGTTGGCGACAGCCTCACGCAAGGCGATAGCTACAGCGCTTCGTTTTT